>JBEGMT010000027.1:0-5170 GCA_041182925.1 Pseudomonadota bacterium
GTTTGCGATTTTTTAGCGATTATTTGCAAGGTAACCGCTATTTCAAAATCCAATACCCTCAACACAATTTACACCGCGCCAAAGCTCAATTTGCCTTGTGTGCGGATATTGAAACCCAGCAACTACAGATAAAAAGATTAATTACAGCATTAATGCCCGTAGCAAGAGACACAATTATTTTATAACCTGTTTCCAATTAATATAAATCAGAAGCAATTAATGTTTATAAGCAAGACTTGGAAATGCCTCGACAATACCAAAAATCATAAATTGTACCGCCATTGCAGCCAGCAGTAATCCCATAATTCGAGTTGCCGTGTTTATCCCTGCAGTACCCATTACCCCCCCGAGGCTATTGGCGATACGCAATGTTAACCAAATAACGACTGCCAAAATCAAGATACCTAAACTTAATAATACCTTTTCGAACCATTGGTCCATTTGGTTAGCATTAACAATAACTAAACTAATCGCACCAGGGCCAGCTAACAACGGTATAGCTAAAGGCACAATAGCTATATCATCTTTCTGTGTAGCTTCGATGGTCTCTTGATCTGTATGAGTTGCGCCGCTGGTTTTGGCATGAAACATCGATATAGCAACCAACAATACCAACAAGCCACTAGCAATCCGAAAAGCCGGCATTGTGATACCGAAAAATTGTAATACTGCACTTCCCGCCCAAATTGAAATCACTAAAATAATCGCTACTGCAACAGCTGTTTTTATCGCAATCCGCTTAATTTCCAACTCTGATTTATTAACTGTCATACTTAGGTAAACCGGTATTGCGCCAAGCGGATTTAATATAGCAAAAATACCGACAAAATCTTTGAAAAGCTCTGTCCAATTAATTATATATTGCATCATAATCCAAATATTTAATAGCCAATTAAGTTAAATAAACCAGCATTACAATCTAAAAATAAACGCCATCCATCATTTTTAGCTAATCATTTGTGCCATAGATTGTAAGAAACCGATATCAGGTTTTGAGCAACCGAAAAATAACGCCCCTGCAATTATCAGCTAAAGCTGGTTAGTTCTGACTTGGGCTTTAAAAAACACCAGGTCAATCGCTATCTCAGCATTAGTCCGCTTTTTTGTCGAGTGCCGATTAGTTTCAATCGAATAAAACCTACTAAGTGGCGACACCTAGCATAGTAAAAAGCTATCAAAACAATCCATTTATTCTATTTTACTATCCTAAGAACAGGCATTAACCTGTTGATGACTTGAATTCGGCTGAAATTGATGCATCAGATTGATGATTATCAGTCGAGTTTTGCTGGTTTTATTGACTTTTCGGGAGCTATTTTTATGGCAAGCAAACCAAATTATGATGACAAAACCCTTCGCACCAACATCCGGCTTTTAAAGCTGATTCTATCGCGTGTCTTAAAAACCCAATCCGACCCCAAAATATCGAGCATCGTCGAGCAACTACAAAGACAGTTTGCGGCTTTGCAACGCGACGGCAGCCCTGCCCGCCGCCAACAATTAATGGATAGCCTTAAAAATCTGCCGCCAGAGATATTGAGTGAAATCATTCGCGCTTTCAGCATGTATTTCAGCTTGCTGAATATCGCCGAGGAATCGACCAACTTACATCAGCGCCGTCGTGAGGCAGAGAAAAACAAACATTTCTGGCGTGGTTCATTCCATGACACTTTGTTAAATTTGAAACAGTCAGGGGTCAGTTTGGCCGAGCTGCCGACCTTGTTAAACCAACTGACTTATATGCCCGTCATGACCGCACATCCGACCGAAGCAAAACGTCGTTCTGTTCGCGGCGCGCTGCGCAACATTTTCCTTAGTCACGAAAAACTCGACGACCCAAGAATCAAAGGCTATTTCCGCCAAGAAGCACTTGAACAATTGAATGCCAACATTCAATTATTATGGAAAACCGATGAAGTCAGAACTCGCGGAATAAGCGTTATCGATGAGATTGATGCCGGCCTTTACTACTTCCCATTGTCATTATTTGAAGCAACTGCTCAGGTTTATCGGAATTTCCAACGCGCTTTAATAGACGTTTACGGTAGCGAGGCTGCATCAATCAAAGTTCCGAGCTTCATCTGTTTTGGCTCTTGGATTGGCGGCGACCGTGACGGCAACCCTAATGTCAAGCCAGAAACCACAGCGCTGGCTTTACGTTTACAGGCTAGAACCGTCTTACAAAACTACATCCAGCGCGTCAGTAGCTTATCCGAACGTCTTTCTTATTCTTACGGTCTATGCCATCCCAGCGCTGTGTTTTTAGAGTCATTAGAAAACGATAGACGTCTGATTGGTGACAAAACCGAGAGTCTGGAGCGTAGCTGCCGTCAAGAACCGTATCGACACAAATTAATTTTGATGAAATACCGCTTGGAAATGACGCTGGCCGGTGTCGAACAGAGGATCAGCCAAATTCCTGGCCCAACCGACATCCACGCTTACCCTAATGCAGCAAGCTTTTTAGCCGATTTGTCGCTGATTCAGGATTCATTGATCAGTCACGGCGATCAAGCGATAGCGAATATGGAATTGTTGGACTTAATTCGCTTAGTGGAAACCTTCGGTTTTCATTTAATGCAACTTGATGTTCGGCAAGAATCAACCCGTCACAGCGATGCGGTTGCAGAGATTTTCTCGCTGGCCTTTAAGATTGATTACCAGACACTGGATGAAAACCAACGCCTGCAACTATTAGCCGAAGCGATTACTGCGCCGGGCAGCTTAGATTACGACCCGCTATTACTGAGTGAAAACAGCCGTGAAGTGCTAAAAGTATTTCAAGTGATGGCAGAAATGAGCCGTGAAATCGGCAAAGACTGCTTTAGCCGCTACGTCATATCAATGACGCATTCGGCCAGCAACATCATGGAAGTCATGCTGTTAGCATCGCAGAATGGCTTAGTGGGTCGAATCGGCGGGCAATGGTTTTGCAAAATCGGTGTGTCACCATTGTTTGAAACCATCGAAGACCTTAGTCATATCGACAGCGTATTGCGAACTCTTCTGGCTCAACCTGTCTATAAGGAATTATTACAAGCCTCAAGCTTATGTCAGGAAGTGATGCTGGGGTATTCCGATTCCTGTAAAGACGGCGGCATCCTTGCTTCAGCTTGGGGCTTATACCGTGCTCAACAATTGGTGATGGCGATTTCCGATAGCGAAAACATTCCTTGCCGCCTATTCCATGGCCGCGGCGGTACTGTTGGCCGTGGTGGTGGTCCCACTCATGAAGCCATTCTTGCCCAACCACCTGCCACTGTACGCGGCCAAATCAAATTCACCGAACAAGGAGAAGTGCTGTTTTATCGCTATAACAACATGGAAACCGCAGTCTACGAATTGACAATGGGCGTGACAGGCTTAATGAAAGCCAGTGTCAGCTTGATTCAAAACACCGCACCAGACCAACCCGAAGTACTAGCGATTATGAGTGAATTGGCCGCGATTGGTGAACGTGGGTATCGCCAACTTACCGAACACACCCCAGGCTTTCTGGATTATTTCTACGAAACCACACCGGTGACTGAAATTGGCCGACTCAACATTGGCTCGCGTCCCTCTCATCGCAAAAAACAAGATCGCTCAAAACAATCGGTCCGAGCGATTGCTTGGGTGTTTGCTTGGGCACAATCTCGGCAAACTTTCCCAGCTTGGTACGGGATTGGCTCTAGCCTTGAAAGCTGGTGTGCCGGCAAAACCGAACGCTTGGAAACCCTAAGAAGCCTATACCAACACTGGCCTTTTTTCCGCAATCTGCTCAGTAATGCGCAAATGGCACTCAGTAAATCCGACATGAACATCGCTAGTGAATATGCAGCGCTGTGCGCTTCGCCGGATGTTGGCAAACGGATTCATTCCTTGATCGCCAGCGAACATCAACGTTGCGTAGATTGGATATTAGAAATTGCCCAAAGCGATCGCTTATTAAATGACAACCCAGAACTGGCTGCCTCACTGCATCGCCGTAATAATTATCTCGGGCCTTTGAATTTTTTGCAGGCTGACTTACTTCGCCAAGTCCGTCAGGCCGATGAAAATAATCAAGATCCAGCGACGATGAAACTCTTGCTACGCACGATTAACTCGATTGCAGCGGGGATGCGCAATACCGGTTAATCCAAAACCAAACAAGCATTTAGGTTTTTCACTTGGTAAAGTTAGAGAGGTTATGCAACCCTATCAGCAGTGAGTACATTTTTTAGTTGTCGATAAAAAGGATTCGCATTGCAAGGCCATTTAAATGTCGGTTTCACGAAAAACATCCCTGTTTTTCGCCCTAAAGGTTAAATGCCAATCGGCTATCCTGCCGATTGGTCGCACCGACAAGCGAGTTACTTTTCTTTGTTTGGGCAAAGAAAAGTAACCAAAAGAAAGCCCACCCGACCGCCGCTTGGATCCGGCGCTCCGAAGCTTTTGCTGGGGGGGGGCAGACGGGGAAGAGCGACCCACTGCGAAACATCAGTCATTAAATCGAATTAGGAAGATAAACTATGTCTGGACACAACCCACTACTCCGCTTGCAACAACTAATCTATATCGAGCGGCAGGATATAGGCACTCTCGTTGCCTACGGTGTAGGTATCGGTTTATTGTCGTTAGCCACACCCATCGCAGTACAGGCACTGGTTAATACCATTGCCTTCGGTGCCTTACTGCAACCATTATTGGTGTTGACGCTGATTCTGCTGGTATTGGTGTCTTGCAGTAACACCTTGGTTGCCCTGCAATTTTACGTAGTCGAAATGCTACAACGGCGACTGTTTGTTCGACTGTTCGGCGAAACAGCCAATCGACTACAACGTGCGCTGATTAGTGCTCATGACAGCCAATATCTCCCCGAATTAGTGAACCGATTTTTTGACGTCGTGTCACTACAAAAAACCGCAGCATCACTCTTACTTGAAACACTGGGTTACTTGTTACAAACCTTGATTGGCATGATTCTGCTGGCGTTTTACCACCCGATGCTGCTGGCTTTCGATTTGTTATTAATTGCCTCACTGTATTTAGTGTTGTTTGTTATGGGACGCAATGGGATTGAAACCGCTATCGAACAATCTAAAGCTAAATATCTGGTAGCCGCTTGGCTAGAAACTATAGCGTCCAATCCCTTGCTGAGTAAAAGTGACCAAGGCGAGGCGTTTATTGACGCGCAATCAAAACAGAT
>JBEGMT010000028.1:0-3131 GCA_041182925.1 Pseudomonadota bacterium
TATTTAAAGCCAGTTCTAAAGCATTTTCGGCTTTATCCCAAACAGCATCGTCACCTACCCGATTTTCTGGGCGGGTTGATAATTTAATGAGGACATCTTGAAAACCAAAATCTTTATAAACTTCAAACAACAAGTCGATAAACGTAGATACTTCCGCTTGAATTTGATCTTCGGTACAAAAAATATGCGCATCGTCTTGAACGAAGTTTCTGACTCGCATCAAACCGTGCAAAGTACCTGATGGCTCGTTACGATGACAAGAACCAAATTCAGCAAGACGAATCGGTAAATCGCGGTAGCTCTTGATGCCTTGGTTGTAAATTTGAATATGGCAGGGACAGTTCATCGGCTTAACCGCATAATCGCGACTTTCCGAATGAGTAGTAAAAATCATGTCACCAAATTTATCCCAGTGGCCTGACTTTTCCCAAAGAGTACGATCAACAATTTGTGGCGTTTTAACTTCGCTATAACCGTTAACTCTTAATTTTTGGCGAATGTATTGCTCAACTTGTTGATAAATCGCCCAGCCCTTTTCATGCCAAAACACCATGCCTGGCGCTTCTTCTTGCGAATGAAATAAATCTAAAGCTTTACCAATTTTGCGGTGATCACGCTTTTCTGCTTCTTCTAAACGATGTAAATAAGCCGCTAATTCTTTACTATCGCCCCATGCTGTACCGTAAATCCGTTGCAACATTTCGTTTTTAGAATCACCACGCCAGTAAGCGCCAGCAATTTTCATTAATTTGAAGGCTTTAATTTTACCTGTACTCGGCACATGAGGACCGCGGCACAAGTCGGTAAAATCACCTTGTTGATATAAAGATAGGGCTTCGTTTGCAGGAATCGAGGCAATAATTTCGGCTTTGTATTTTTCGCCTAATCCTTCAAAAAAGCTAACCGCTTCATCTCTGGATAATAATGAACGATTAACTTCAATATCCTGAGCGGCTAATTCTTGCATTCTTTTTTCAATTGCTACCAAGTCTTCTGGCGTAAAAGAACGTTCGTAGGAAAAGTCGTAATAGAAACCGTTTTCGATCACAGGCCCGATAGTGACCTGTGCAGAAGGAAATAATTGTTTTACTGCTTGCGCCAATAAATGCGCGGTGGAATGACGAATGACATCAACGCCTTCTTCGTCTTTTGCGGTAATGATTTGCAGACTAGCATCATTTTCAATCAAAGTACTGGCATCAACCAATTCACCGTTGATTTTGCCTGCCAAAGTCGCTTTAGCCAAACCAGCACCAATAGATTTAGCAACATCCATTACAGTAATGGCTTGATCGAATTGACGCTGAGAACCGTCAGGAAGAGTAATTACAGGCATTTTCGATTCCACAATAAAAAAAGCACCGCAATGCGGTGCTTTATATGTTTGGTAGGCACGAGTGGACTCGAACCACCGACCCCCACCATGTCAAGGTGGTGCTCTAACCAACTGAGCTACGCGCCTAAAGTCTATCTATCGTTCGAGCCGCGCATTATATCGAATAACCCCACTTATGCAAGCTTTCATTCTTTAGCAATGTCGATAAAACCATGTAATCCACGCTTTGAATCGACAGCCAGCCAATCTTTTAAGTATTGCAACTGGGCTGTAACTTCCAAATCATCCAAACTTTGCTTGTTTTTTAGTCTTCTAAACGCCGACGAAAGCACCTTGTAATCATCACCAACAATCCCAGCTCGACGTAAACCAACAATATTCAATCGATAATGTTTAGCAGGCCTGCCACCAATCAACATGAACGGAATCACATCCATATTAATGCCAGTTGTACCTTGCACAATCGCATACGATCCGACTCGGCAAAATTGGTGGACTACAACGGCACCACCCATGAAAACATTATTCCCAACTTCGACAAAGCCACCAATCGCGACATTATTAGCAAAGATGGTTTTATTACCTACCGTGCAATCATGAGCAACATGGCTGTTATTCATAAAATAACAATCCGAACCAATTCGTGTTGCGGATTCGGCAACCGTTGCTCGATGCGCGGTAAATCCCTCACGAAATACATTACGATCACCAATTTCCAGCCAAGTTTGAGTTTCGGCTTTAAAACCAAGATCCTGAGGCAAGCCACCAAGTACCGCATGAGGATGAAGCACATTAGCCTGCCCCATTTTTACTCGGCCATGTACAACAGCATGAGCACCAATTTGACTATTAGCACCAATCACCGCACCTGCTTCTATCACTGCAAAAGGGCCAACACTGACGTTTTCGCCAAGCTTAACGTTTGATGCAATATAGGCCGTCGGATGTATCAATGCTGTCATGTATTAACCTCTTGGATGAAATTGGCTATGTAATTCTTTTAGCCGTTGCTGAGCGATATGTGTGTAAATTTGGGTTGTGGATAAATCGGAATGCCCTAACAAAAGCTGCACAACCCTCAAGTCCGCGCCATGATTAAGCAAATGGGTTGCGAACGCATGACGTAAAGTATGCGGTGATAAGTGCTTATCAATACCGGCCTGCTTGGCATAGCGTTTGATAATATGCCAAAAAGCTTGCCGCGTCATACTAGAACCGCGATTAGTGACGAATAAATAATCGCTTTGCCGAGCACCGAGTATCATTGGTCTAGCTTGATTTAGATAACGCTCTAACCAATCCATCGCCTCTTCACCCACCGGTACCAAGCGCTCTTTTTCGCCTTTACCAACCACTCTAAGGCAGCCTTGGCGGAAATTGACTTGTTGAAAATTCAACTCAACTAACTCAGACACCCGCAAACCCGTAGCGTACAGAAGTTCAAGCATAGTTTTATCTCTAAAACCCAAGACACTTAAAATCTCAGGTGCGTGCAACAAAGACTCTACATCATTTTCTGACAACGATTCAGGTAATGCGGGCGCTAATCGTGGCGCATCGATTAATTCACAGGGATTTGACCGAATTAAACCTTCTCGCAATAAATAGCCATAAAAGCGTTTTAAACTCGAGAGCATCCGTGCGACAGAGCGCTTGGACATCCCTTGCTGGTTTCGATACAGAAAGAATTGATTAATATCTTGCCGCTCAACATTCAATAAACTTTTATTCTCTAACCATTTATCAAATAGTTTTAAATCGCTACCGTAAGACGACAATGTATTATCACTTAGAC
>JBEGMT010000029.1:0-4262 GCA_041182925.1 Pseudomonadota bacterium
GATTGTCAGCGACTAATGGATTTTTGTCTGAGCAGCCATGATTGGTACACGTTGTATATTCCTCAAGCTGAATTGTCGATTGTTACGATTGCTGATATTCGGAAACAAGAAGATATTCTGATTCGTTTGCTACAAGATTACACCGACCGATTTTATAAATCGTTGAAAAACGCTTATGAAGGCCAGTTCTATGATGTTGTTTATATCAACAAAGAGGATGATATTTTGCTTAAGCAATATCATTTTGAAATTGATGATAGCGAGGATGGTCTGGAGTACGAAACGAAAATAAGGACACTGCAAAAATTAGTGGAAAGTGGGCAATTGGGCGCGGCTAGTCAATGGAATGCTGGGCAAATGGTGGCAATTTGTTTTGATCGTCATTTGTATTATCCGTTGTTTACTATTCCTAATGATGTTCCGCTGAAAATGCGTCCATTATCGTTTGATGCGCCAAGTGAAGTGCAGTTTGTGCGTGATTTGGAAGCGTTTTACCGTTCTAGCAATGGTCAACAAATTATTGGTAATCGCAGTTTATTTCTGCTCAGAAACGCTGATAGTAAACTAAAAGGATTGGGGTTTGCATTAGCAGGTAATTTCTATCCAGACTTTTTACTGTGGCTGATTGATGATGAAACTGGTCAGCAATGGTTAAGTTTTGTCGATCCGAAGGGCTTACGGCAAATGAGTTTGAATGATTCTAAATTGGGTTTGTATAAGGAAGTAAAAATTTTGGAAGAAAAATTAGCTGATGCTAAGTTGAGTTTAAATGCTTTTATTGTGTCAGCTACTGCATTTAATGATTTGTTGAATGTGTCTTGCGAAAAAGAAGAGCTGGAAGCGCGTAATGTATTGTTTATGACGGATGGACTGGGGTATTTGCAGAAAATGTTTGAGAAGTTATCAAATACCGTTTGAGAGTAATATTTATATTAAGCGGTTTGAATTGAAAATAATTTTATCGGTAAGTGTTGTTGATAAAACCCAAAATCTTTGTCAGTGGTCAAAATTGGGCAATTTAAACGAACTGAAACAGCACAGATTAGTAAATCAATGTGAGAACCTTGGATTCCTTTCTGGCGGCATTGGTTATTGAATTTCGCTGCCAAAATATAGTCATCGTCGATGACGGCTGTATTTTGAAAATAGCTCAACTTTGAATATAAAGTTTCAAATTTTGCTAGATCACTATAGCCGGATAGTAATTCTTGTCGGATAGGGCCAATGATCAGAACGCTGTCCTCACTGATCAAAGTTTCTAGGATTTTAACTTCTGTTTCAAATTCAGGCTTTTTAGAACGTAATGCGTGTGACCAAATGCAGGTATCGACTAAAACTTTCAAGAATTTCGACCTTGTTTGTAATCATAATTTTGATCAGGGTCAAATTGGCCGAATAAGCTGGTAATTTCCATTTGTTTACGGCGATTTATAAATTCTCGTAACGCTGTTACAACGGTATCTTCTTTGGATTTAAACTGCCCCAGAGCTAATGCTTCGTTAATTAAATTATCATCAATTGCAAGATGTGTTGTCATGGCGTTTTCTCCAGATTTATAAAGTATCGTAGGTCGAGTAGCTTATTCAACCTACGATCTTGGTGTAGAAATTCTACTTCTCGCTACTGTAAATCACTTTAGGTTGGAAGTTGGCTGCGGGATAGCGAGGGTCAAAATCGCTTTTTTCGGTGGTTTTTTGTGGTTGCTCAGGGGCTTTTTCTGCTTTGATGCCTTCTGCGCTGTAAATTACTTTCGGTTCGAAATAAGCGGCTGGGTAGTTGTCGGCACTGGCCAAAGGGCTGATTGATAAGAGGCTGATAGCAAAAATTGTTAATAAGCTTGCGTTTTTCATTGAGTTCCACCTATTTATAATTATCAAGTAAGGCACCGATTCTAATACAAGCGCTCGCCTAAGCGAAAGTAGGTTGATAAATGTGCTTCTCAGGTAATTAAATTTACCGCTATTTCGGCTCTATACCTTACAATTCGCGCGTTGATTGTTTTGACAATAATAATTAGGAGGATGTATGTTTAAATTTCGTTTGCTAGTGTCTGCGATCGCATTGACTGGCTCTATGGCTGTTTCTGCAGCTGAACCCTTACCAACTACTGCACCAGCACCTGCTGATAACCCGACGACCGCTGAAAAAGTTGAGTTGGGTAAAATGTTGTACCACGATCCACGCTTGTCATCGACTGGCACTGTGTCTTGTGCGTCTTGCCATAACACCATGTTGGGTGGTGAAGATAATCGCCCAAATTCTATGGGTGTTAATGGTCAAACCGGTGGTCGTAGCGCGCCGACTGTTTGGAATGCGGCCTTCAATAAAGTGCAATTCTGGGATGGTCGTGCGGCTAGTTTAGAAGCGCAAGCGGCGGGCCCTGTTACTAATCCGATTGAAATGGGTATGAAAAGCTGGGATGACGTGGTGGCTCGCTTGAAAACGATTGAAGGTTATCAAGTAGCGTTTGAAAAAGCCTTTGGTGATAAAAACTCAATCAGCAAAGACAATGCAACTAAAGCAATTGCAGCTTATGAAAGAACTTTGATTACGCCAAATAGCGCTTATGACAAATATGTGTCTGGCAACAAATCAGCTTTGACTGAGCAACAAGTGCGTGGCTTGGAAAAAGTTAACCAATTAGGTTGCACTAGCTGCCATAGCGGTCCAGCGTTTAACGGTCCAGGTGCATTCCAAAAATTCCCCGTTGTCACTAATGGCTACTTCGAAGCACAACACCATTTCAGCAAAGACGGTGGTTTAGCCGAAGTGACTGGTAAAGATTCTGATAAACACATGTGGAAAGTGCCAACTTTACGCAATATCGCTTTGACTGCACCTTATTTCCACAATGGTTCTGTTAAGACTTTGGAACAAGCGGTTTTTATCATGGGTAAATTGCAGTTGGACAAAGAGTTGTCTGATGCGGATGTGAATGACATCGTGGCATTCTTGAACGCTTTGACAGGTGAATTTCCTCATCAAAGCATGCCAGTTTTGCCAGGTACTCCAGGTAAAACGTTCAACTAATTTTTTTAGTTGCTAGCTAAAAGAAAGGGGCTGACAAGCCCCTTTTTTATGTCGCGTGGTTTTAATTATGGCTGAAACCACTGCAACTGTTTTTGTAACCTCACCACTGTACCAACAATGATTAAAGTCGGTGGCTTAATCTCATCCGCTGCGACTTGTTGTGGCATATCGCTTAAGGTGCCAGTAATTACCCGTTGATGTTGCGTCGTACCTTGTTGAACGATGGCGATAGGGTGGTCTGGTGGGCAGCCGTGGGCGATTAACTGCTGGCAAATTTCCGGTAATCCGACCAAGCCCATGTAAATTACCACCGTTTGATTAGGCGCGGCTAATTGCGGCCAATTCAAGTTGATTGAACCGTCTTTTAAGTGACCGGTGACAAAAGTACAAGATTGGGCGTGATCGCGATGGGTGAGCGGAATCCCAGCATAACTCGCGCAGCCGGTTGCGGCGGTAATCCCTGGTACTACTTGGAAACTGACGCCATGCTGAACCAAGGTTTCGATTTCTTCGCCACCGCGACCAAAGATAAACGGATCCCCCCCTTTTAAACGCGCAACCCGTTTACCTTTTAAAGCCAAATTGGCAAGTAGTTCATTAATCGATTCTTGCGGCAGACTATGATTGTCGCGTTGTTTGCCAACGTAGATTTTTTGCGCGTCGCGTCTTGCCAAATCCATGATTTCCGCAGATACCAAGCGGTCATAAACAATCACATCCGCTTGTTGCATCAAACGTAGCGCTTTAAAGGTCAGTAAATCAGGATCACCCGGCCCGGCACCGATTAAATACACTTCGCCTTGGTTTTGGCCTTGTTCGGCTTGCAAAATTTTGTCACGCAATTGCTGTTCGGCTTGTTGGGTTTTACCAGCGAAGACCAATTCGGCAATGCTGCCTTGCAAGACGTTTTCCCAGAAAATCCGTCTGGGAGCACCTTCAGCGATGTATTGTTTAACCATCGGTCTAAATTGGTCGGCTAAAGCAGCTAATTTGCCAAAGCTGGCGGGAATGGTTGATTCAATTTTGCCGCGTAATAAACGCGCTAATACCGGTGATGCGCCGCCTGATGAAATGGCGGCAATCACTGGTGAGCGATCAACAATGGCTGGAAAAATAAAATTACACAGCGCCGGATTATCGACCACATTGACCAACAGATTTTTGTGTTTGGCGGCTTCGGCAATGGCGATATTGGCTTGACGGTTGTTGGTGGCAGAAACGACTAAGCGTAT
>JBEGMT010000030.1:0-2759 GCA_041182925.1 Pseudomonadota bacterium
TGAATATGTACCTCAACCGCATTACTTTCTACTTCCGAACCCCAAGCATATAAACTTTCTTCCAGCTTGGCGCGGGAGATGACTTGACCAATGTGGTTCATCAAATAATTTAAAACTTCAAATTCTTTCTGGGCGAGGTCAACCAGTTGATCTTGATAGAACACTTGATGAGCAGCGGGGTCAATTTTGACGCCTTTATGCTCTAGCAACGGCGTTGCTCGCCCCTCATGACGGCGCGCTAAAGCCCGTAATCGGGCGCAGATTTCCGCTAAATCAAACGGTTTAGAAACATAATCATCCGCGCCGCTATCCAAACCAGCCACCCGATCAGTGACACCATCTCTGGCGGTCAACAACAGCACGGGCGTGGTATCTTTACGCTTGCGTAAGGCTTTTAACACGCTAAGACCATCCATGCGTGGTAGATTGATGTCTAATACAACCAGATCGTAATGATTTAAACGCAAAGCCTCGTCAGCTTGAACACCATCGGTTAGCCAATCCACCGCATAACCGTCCATGCTCAAGCCGGCTTTAAGGCCGTCGCCTAAAATTGTGTCATCTTCTACCAGTAATAAACGCATTGCGAATCGTCCGTTTTTTGTTGTAATTAGCGGTGGTTTTAAGTTTTGCGTGGCTGTCGTTGTCTTGCAAGGCTACGCCCAGCTCATAATAATGTAACACTCTTCAACTTTAAGGTAACAGGAGCCGAGTGATGAATACCTTGATTTACTATAGTTTTAGCCTGCTTTTTTTGTCGGTCTTAGTGCTAGTGATTGGCATGATCAAACCAAAATGGATTTTAATTTGGGTCGATAACCCAGGCCGTTTGCCAATCACCATGATTAGTATGGTGTTGTTTATGATTTTTGCGGTGATGTTTGGCGAAGGCAATAAACAGTTAAAACAAGAAAAAGAAAAGCAACAAGCGACACAGCAAATGACCAAACCGGTTAATGAAGTGCCTGATTTGCATTAAAGCATCAGTCCATAGTGGAGATGACCATGAGTCAATATCAACAAGTACGGAACAATCTAATCAACATGCTGGAAGAGCTTGACGAGCGATTGACTAAAATTACTAGCGATGTCAAACACGAAGATCAACCGCTGGAAAAAGACTTTGAAGAACAAGCCACCGCGACCGAAAATGACCAAGTGCTAGACGCTTTAGGTAATTCAGCGCGGGTTGAAGTGGAAAAAATCAAGCAAGCTATTTCCCGAATCGATGCTGGTACTTATGGTACTTGTGCGTCATGTGGCGAAGCGATTAAACCTGAACGATTGGCAGCAATTCCTTATGCCAATCTTTGTGTTACCTGCGCTGAACAGCAAGTTTAAGCCGCGCTATCCAAAAACGTCCTGCTTAACTATCCTTGCCTGAGTGTTATTTCACTTTAAAGGCGGGGTATTTAAGCAATGGACATCACCGAATTATTAAATTTCGCAGTCAACAATCAGGCATCCGATTTACATTTATCGGCTGGCTTGCCGCCGATGCTACGGGTTGATGGCGAGATTCAATTTATCAATCAACCGGTGTTTGATCACCAAACTCTGCAAACATTGATTGAGCAAATCACCACCGAACAGCAACGCCTAGATTATCAGCAACAGCTGGAGATTGATTTTTCGTTTGCCTTGCCTGACATCGCTCGGTTTCGGGTCAATCTGTTTAATCAGAATCGTGGATCAGCGGCGGTGTTTAGAGTGATTCCCTCAGCAGTACAAAGTTTAACCTCGCTAAATGCACCGCCATTGTTCGCAAGCTTATCTGAAAAACCGCGTGGACTGATTTTGGTGACAGGCCCGACCGGTTCGGGAAAATCCACCACCTTAGCGGCAATGATTGATCATATTAATTGCCAGCAATCAGCCCATATTCTGACCGTTGAAGATCCGATTGAATTTGTTCATCACAGTCAAAAATCCTTAATTAACCAACGCGAAGTCCATCGCGATACGCAAAGTTTTAGCCAAGCCCTGCGCTCAGCTTTGCGAGAAGACCCTGACATTATTTTGGTCGGCGAAATGCGCGATTTAGAAACGATTCGGCTGGCGCTAACCGCTGCCGAAACCGGTCATTTAGTGTTTGCTACCCTACATACCTCGTCGGCGGCGAAAACCATTGATCGGATTATTGACGTATTTCCAGCGGCTGAAAAAGACTTGATTCGGGCTATGTTGTCGGAATCTTTACAAGCGGTGATTTCACAAACTTTATTGAAAAAGGTCGGCGGTGGCCGAGTTGCCGCCCATGAAATTATGCTTGCCACACCAGCGATTCGTAATCTGATTAGAGAAGGCAAAGTCGCGCAAATGTATTCGGCAATCCAGACCGGTCGCCAATATGGAATGCAAACTTTGGACCAAAGTTTGAAAAGCTTGCTTGATCAAGGCTTGATTGAACCAGCCACTGCATTCGTCAAGGCAGTTAATCCTGACGGCATCGGTTAAACTATCAGCTTTCGTCTAACCCAGTCGGCTTTTTTCTGTATGTTCAAATTGGTTTCAAGCAAACACCGTTTATTACTGTTCATTTTATTGTTGTGCGGTTGCGCGAATCAGCCCGAAAAAGCCGATCAAATTCCTAATCGCGTAAAACTTAATCCGCCACCTGCTGCACCACAAGTTATCGATTCGCGAGTGTTTTTAAGTGTCGGCGGCTACAGCGCTAATCAAGTCAGTGGCGATTACGCTAACTATCCGGCACTTAATCAATTTATTGACAGCATGGTGCAAAAACACGGCTTTAAACG
>JBEGMT010000031.1:0-2734 GCA_041182925.1 Pseudomonadota bacterium
ATCACCGGTTGTTGTTTAGCAGCGGCTTCTTGCAACAAACGCTCTAATTCAGCAACGGTTTTTACCCGCTGAAAAGCTAAATGGGTTTTAGTTTCCGCTTTAGCACTAGCCAAACCTTGCAAGGGTTGCAAGACGTTACTGTTACCAGCACTCAGACCAATTAATTGCAACACGCCCAAGATTAATAAAATTAAACCTAAACCTTTCCATAATTTCTTCCAGCCAGAAGCTGGATTCGGTAACGGTTCGATAGCGCCTAAATAAATCGATGGAATAATCAACAACATTGCTGATAACAACATAGTCACGGTGGCTGGCAAAATTCGCGATAGCATCCATAGCGCCACCACCAACATAATCACGCCAAATACGGCTTTGGTGGTGTTTAACCAAGCACCGGCTTTCGGTAATAATTTGCCCGCCGAGGCGCCTAATAACAATAACGGCATCCCCATTCCCAATGCCATTACGAATAAAGCCGAGCCACCCAGCACCACATCACCGGTTTGGCCAATATAGATTAAGGCCGCCGCTAATGGGGCAGCGACACAAGGGCCAACGATTAACGATGACAAAGCGCCCATAACCCCAGCACCTAAATAGGAACCATCACGGTGAGCATCGCTGGAATGGTGGACGCGGGTTTGTAAGGATTTTGGGAGTTCTAAATTGTAAAAACCAAACATTGACAGCGATAACAACACAAAGACCCCGCTGAAAGTCGCAATCACCCAAGGTTCTTGGAAAGTGGCTTGTAAATTACTGCCAAACAAGGCGGCCAAAACCCCAAATGCGGTGTACATTAAAGCCGAGGCTAAAACATAACTCAATGACAACAAAAACGATTTACGGGTGCTGATATTGTGACCTTGGCCGACGATAATCCCTGACAAAATCGGAATCATCGGGAAAATACACGGGGTTAACGATAACAAAACCCCAAAGCCAAAAAAGCTTAATAAGGTCAATGCCAAGCTGTCTTGTTTTAAGGAATTAACGATTTGGTCTTGTTCAGAAATCGCTTGAGGTGCAAGCGGTTTTGACGTTTGTGCAGTCGCTACTGGCAAATCCAAATTGATACTGGTTTGCATCGGTGGATAGCAGACACCGCGATCAGCACAGCCTTGGAATTTGGCGGTGATAACCACCGTTTCGGCCTGAAGATTAGTGCGCTGTAGCGGCACATCAATGCCAATTTCTTGGCGATAAATTTCAACTTGGCCAAATTCTGGATCATTATGCGGCTCGCCTTTTGGCAAGTGATAAGCCGCTAATTGGGTTTGATTTTTAGAGTCGAGGGTTAGATTCAGCTTTTGTTTGTAAAGATAATAACCATCAGCGGCAATCCAACTGACATGAACAGTATTAGCATCTTTAACGCTGGCAAAAAACTGGAAGGCTTGTTCCGGTTTTAATAATTCGCCGCCCAGCAAACCAGCGCCCAAACCTTTAACCCCTTGCAATAATTGTTTAAAACTATTATCCGCTTGAGCAGCAGGCAAATTGACTTCAAACACGGCTTTTTGCGGTGGGTAACAAACGCCGTCATCCGCACAGCCTTGATACTTAACCAATAATTTGACAGGGTTTTGGGCGGTTTTATTGATGATCGGCACCGGGATTTTTAATAAACCACCGCGATACACCACCACATCACCAAACACTTGATCATGATCAATCACTCCTTCTGGCAGTTGAGCTTGACCTAATTCAACATCCTCAGTTTGCGATTGAAACTTAAATTTATCGCGATAGAGATGATAGCCTTGGGCAATCTCGAAACTTAACTCGACTGAGTCAGCAACATTGGCGGCAGCGCTAACTTTAAAGGCTTGTTCAGGCGGTAAAAAGCTACGTTCCTCGGCCAGTAGGTTTTGTACAAACAGGTTTAAAAAGGCTAAAAAAATTAATCGGTACGCAAACATGAATCTATCCAGTTAAGGTATTCGGCGCTGCCCTGCTCAATAGCGACAGCAATAATTTCGGGAACTTGGTACGGGTGTATCGCCTTAATCGCGGTTTCGATGGCGGTAAACTGCTGCTGTTGACTTTTAATAATCAGTAAATGTTCCTGAGCGGTTTCAATTTCACCTTGCCATTGGTAGATTGAAGTCAAGCCCGGCATGATGTTGACGCAAGCCACTAAGCGCTGGGAAACCAATTGGTTAGCAATGGTTTCGGCGCTTTTTTGATCGGGACAAGTGCAAAGAATTAACTGGTACATGGCGATATTATCCTGTAAATCCGACGAATATGCTTTAGTATTGGCAATACTTGTTATTTTGCCGAGCTAAACCATGAAAGCAATCCAAATCTTATTTGCATTTTTTCTAATCGTACCGTTTATTGAAATTACTGTGCTAATGCAGGTAGGTAGCATCATTGGCGTATTCCCAACCATTTTGATGGTTGTATTTACCGCAGTATTAGGTGCTTCAATGTTGCGTCGCCAAGGTTTCGCTACTTGGCAACGCTTTCAACGCAATCTGCAACAAGGCCAAATTCCCGCTTATGAAATGATTGAAGGGCCGATTTTGTTGGTGGGCGGTGCGTTGTTGTTAACACCTGGCTTTTTTACCGATCTTTTAGGCTTTGCTTGTTTGATTCCGTCATTACGCCGAAAAATTGCCCAATATCTGATTGAACATCATCTATTAGTTGCGCAAAGTGGTGAGATTTTTAAGCAGCGCTCATCATTCAGTAATGGCGCGATTGAAGGCGAGTTTAAGAAAGA
>JBEGMT010000032.1:0-8269 GCA_041182925.1 Pseudomonadota bacterium
TATTGAAATTGAAGGAGACAGTTATCGTAAAAACCAAAGTTTAAAAAACAAACCGATTAGCTAAACAAAACCGGACACGGTAATTGTCGTTAACCGGTCAGGATAGTTGACGCGGGACACCAAAACCTATCGCGAGCGTGGTTTGAACGTGCCTAATAGCGAGCTGCGTTTTAATCCGCCGTTATTAGTGGCCGAGCAATTATTAAGCTCTAAAACCGAGGACGCAGTGCTGTTCTTTGAGAACAAGCATTACGAATTTGAGTTTGAATTTAACCAGCGGTTTAGCGAGACCGAGCAGCCGCGATTAGTGCATCGTTTACGCCATATTGAAGACGGTTTTCATTATTCGCGCGGTTGTTTGCGCGGCATGATTAATTTTGGCAATGATGTCGGTTGGTTTCGGTTGGCGGTTAGTTATCATCGCGACGGCAAGCCGATAACGCAACAAATTGCCTTTGAAGTACAAGCCACTAAACTGGCGATGTCACAAGATTTGGCCGAGATACATCAGACCATCGACCGTTTTTATCCCTTATGGCGGTTTTCGTTTTTAGCCAAAACCGAGCAAGAATTAGCACCATCCCGCAAGCCACATGAGACTTTTGAATTGTTGTGGTTGGCGCATTTCAAAAGCTTGCGTGAGGATTTGCAACAAGCGGTGCAACGGGTTTGTTATGCGCCGCATAGTCGTTTATTGCCACAAACTAAATCCGTGCGTGCTGAGCGTTTACGGGGACGTTTGAGTAGCCGATTGGAGCAACGTGTCAGCAGTCACTTAGCTAATACCGAAAGTCATCATTATTATCAGCAATCGTCGCGGCAGTTGTCGGTCGATACCCCAGAAAATCGGTTTGTGAAAATGGTGCTTAGGCAATCCAGTTTGCGTTTAGCCCAATTCAAACAACGCGCTGAGCTGTATAACCAAGTGCCCGATCAAGCGCGTTTATCGACTTCGTTTTTAGCAGAGCTCGATGCTTGGCGAAAACCCTTACAGCAGTTATTAAATCGCCCTTTGTTTGCCGAAGTGGGCGAGTATCAGGGCATGAATAGCGAGTCTTTGGTACTGCATCAAAAAGCCGGTTATGCGGCGGTGTATCGAATTTGGCAACAGCTGAAATTGTATTTAGATGTGTTTGGCAATCATGCTGCAATTTCGGTGCGTTCGGTGGCCGAGCTTTACGAAGTTTGGTGTTTACTGGAAATCCGTAACATTCTGTTCGATTTAGGTTTTAAGGAACTATCCAATCAAAAAGCCCAATTAATGACCAAGCCGTTTGCTTTAGAAAAATCCATGCAAGATGGTATGGGGGCAGCGTTTGTCTTGCAACGGCATGATGGGGTTACGATACGCTTAGCACATGAGCCGACTTTTAAGCGTTTAAGTGAAAATGCCAAATTAGGTGAAATTTACTCGACCTTTACCGAACAAAAACCGGATATTTTTTTAGAAGCCAGTTTTGCCAATGGCGAACGGGTGCAATGGATTTTTGATGCTAAATACCGTTTAAATCTCGACAACGCGAATGGTGACTTGGCGCCTGAGGATGCGATTAATCAAATGCACCGTTATCGTGACGCGCTGATTTATATCAATCGCGCCACCAATGGCGAAATGGAAAAAACTCGGCCGATTTTAGGGGCGTTTGTTTTGTATCCAGGCTGTTTTGATGAACAAAGCAGCGTTAATCCTTATCAAAAAGCGATTGATGAAATGGCAATCGGTGGCTTTCCCTTATTGCCGAGTCGCAACAATTATTGGTTGCGGCAATTTCTAATCGCTCGCTTTGGCGATGCCAGTTTGCATTACAACATTCCAAAGCCAGATCAATATTTTGTCGAAGAAGCCAGCCGGATTGCTCCGCTGGGAATGCGGGTTGAGCGTTATGCGGATTTAACTTTGGCCGCGCCTTTGGCACCAAAAGCTGGACGCAATCCCAATTACATCACCGCTTTCAAGCAAGGCACTGCCAAGTGGTATCACATCCCCATCAGCACCACCGACAACAAAGCCATTAGCCGCCATGTCATGCAAGAAGTAAAATTCTGTGCGATTGGTATTTATCAAGCCAACAGCACCGAAAAGCCGATTACCCATTTGTATAGCGTTAAATCAGTGACACGGGTTAAGCGTTATCAAATGACGGTTGAGCAAGCGGGGGTGATTAAAAATACAGATGATGACTATTGGCTATTTGAATTTGATTACGCTCGCCGATTAGAAAATCCTTTGCCATTAGCGATTAAAGGCCGTAAGTTCCAGTTTCAATTAACCAATGCCGCTGATTTATTAGTCGCGAAAGATTGGAAAAGCTTGCCGAATCGCTACGAGATTTTGAACCCAGAACATTAACGACTTAAACCACCGCCATGACTCAATCTTTTAACAGCAGCTTCTACGCCTATTTATCCAAACTCCGCTGGATTAAACGCTGGGGTTTAAAGCGCAATGCCCATGATGAAAATGTGATGGAGCACAGCTGGGAAGTGGCGGTGATTGCTCATGCTTTGGCATTAATCAAAAACCGTTATTTCGACGGCAATCTTGATGCCAACGCGATTGCCACCGCCGCGCTGTACCACGATGCCAGCGAAGTGATTACTGGCGACTTACCAACGCCGATTAAATATCACTCGCCATCGATCCTGAAAGCCTATAAACAAATCGAACAACAAGCCGAGCTGGAATTACTCAACTTATTGCCTGACGCCTTGCAAGCCGACTACCAAGGCTTGCTAATCCACAGCCAATTGCCGGAAGAGCATAGCGAGATTATCAAAGCGGCCGACCGCATCGCTGCTTACTTAAAATGCCAAGCCGAATTAAAAGCCGGTAATGGTGAATTTGAAATCGCCGAACAGCGGATTGCTGAGCAAATTAGAAACACTCAACAACCGGAAGTTCGGTTTTTTATGCAAACTTTTGTGCCTAGTTGTGGCTTGGCTTTAGATGATTTAATTCCTTCGAGTTAATTACCCTTGACTGGACACAGCTAAAACTTGTTGTTTAGTGCTAACAATCGATTAATTCCCCTTAATACTTCTGATAAAAGCAGCAATTTTGTAACTACCATCGTCTTGTTTGACACTACCAAACACTTCAACAAAAGCGGTCATTGGCGGTGCGATACTTGACGATGGCAATATCTGAATTTCCAGCGCCAAGCCTTCATCAAAATTTTCACTAGCTAAAAAGCCTAATCCGCCACCGCTCAAATTAAGACAAGTGCCGGATTGAAACACTCCGGTAGCAGCGCGACGATACTGAATGTCGCGGTTGGGTTTTAAACGGTCGTAATGACGTTTTTTATCCAAACTTTCCACGTCGGCTACTCCCAAGATTGACTTAAGCAGCTTGCTCGGCTTTGGTTTGATAGCTATCGATTTGATTAAAATTCAAATAGCGATAAGTATCAGCACTGCTTTGCTCAATCACCTCAGCATATTGCATATATTCAGCAACGGTAGGAATTTTGCCCAGCAAAGAACACACCGAAGCCAATTCTGCCGAAGATAAATAAACATTAGCGCCATTACCCAAACGGTTCGGGAAGTTACGGGTTGAAGTTGAAACCACTGTCGCACCTTCCGCTACCCGTGCCTGGTTACCCATGCACAATGAACAACCTGGCATTTCAGTCCGCGCACCGACTTTACCAAAAGTACCGTAATAGCCTTCTTCAATTAGTTGGCTTTGATCCATTTTAGTCGGCGGCGCAACCCATAAACGGGTTGGCAAATTACCGGCTTTTTCCAATAACTTACCAGCAGCACGGAAATGGCCGATGTTGGTCATGCAAGAACCGATAAACACTTCATCAATTTTGGTGCCAGCAACTTCAGATAACGGTTTCACATCATCAGGATCATTCGGACAAGCCAATAACGGCTCGGTGATTTGATTTAAATCGATTTCAATGATTTCTGCATATTCAGCATCAGCATCCGCTTCCAATAACACTGGCTTAGCCAACCAATCTTGCATCGCGGCAATCCGACGTTTTAAAGTCCGCACATCGCCATAACCTTCAGCAATCATCCATTGCAGCAAAGTAATGTTTGAATTCAGATATTCGCGAATCGGCGCTTCATTGAGTTTAATCGTACAACCGCCCGCAGAACGCTCTGCCGAAGCATCAGACAGTTCAAAGGCTTGCTCGACTTTCAAATCCGGCAAACCTTCAATTTCCAGAATTCGACCAGAAAACACGTTTTTCTTACCTTGCTTATCCACCGTCAATAAACCGCGTTGAATTGCCGCGTAAGGAATCGCATTCACCAAATCGCGCAAGGTAATTCCCGGCTGCATTTTGCCGGTAAAACGCACCAACACCGATTCCGGCATATCCAAAGGCATCACGCCGGTGGCTGCTGCAAATGCCACCAAGCCAGAACCAGCCGGGAAAGAAATACCAATCGGAAAACGGGTATGCGAATCGCCACCAGTACCAACAGTATCCGGTAACAACATGCGGTTTAACCAAGAGTGAATCACCCCGTCACCCGGACGTAAAGACACCCCGCCACGAGTCATAATGAAATCCGGTAAGCTGTGTTGCATCGCCACATCGACGGGTTTTGGATAAGCGGCAGTATGGCAAAATGACTGCATCACTAAATCAGCCGAGAAGCCCAAACACGCCAAATCTTTCAATTCGTCGCGAGTCATAGGGCCAGTGGTATCTTGCGAACCGACGGTCGTCATTTTCGGCTCGCAATAGCTACCAGGACGGACACCGGCTACGCCACAAGCTTGACCGACCATTTTTTGCGCCAAGGTGTAACCCTTGTCACTCACCGCGCTGGCCGCCAAACGTTTGAATACAGTTGAAGCTGGCAGACCTAATACTTGTCTAGCTCTATCGGTCAAACCACGGCCAATAATCAACGGAATCCGACCACCTGCTCTAACCTCATCCAAAATCACTTCAGTTTTCAAAGCAAAGCGGCAGATTTCTTGATCGGTACCGTGACGTTTAACCACGCCCTCGTAAGGATAAATATCAATCACATCGCCCATGCTCAATTGGGAAACATCACATTCAATCGGCAAGGCACCGGAATCTTCCATAGTGTTGAAGAAAATCGGCGCGATTTTGCCGCCAATACAAACCCCGCCACTGCGTTTGTTAGGAATATAAGGAATATCGTCGCCCATAAACCACAACACCGAGTTAGTAGCTGATTTGCGTGACGAGCCGGTGCCGACTACATCGCCGACATAAGCCACTGGGAAACCTTTTTGTTTTAAATCATTGATTTGCTGCTCGGCATTGGTAATGCCCTCGCGTGGCATTTTCAGCATCGCTTTAGCGTGTAATGGAATATCTGGACGTGACCAAGCATCCGGTGCAGGTGATAAATCATCGGTATTGGTTTCACCGCTGACTTTGAAAACAGTCACGGTTAATTTTTCTGTGACCGGTGCACGACTGGTGAACCACTCAGCATCAGCCCATGACTGTAATACTTGTTTGGCAAACGCATTACCGGCTTCGGCCTTTTCCTGTACATCATGGAAGGCATCGAAAATCAACAAAATATGCGATAAGGCATTCGCGGCAATCGGTGCCAAATTAGCGTTATCTAACAACTCAATCAACGGCGCGACGTTGTAACCGCCTAACATCGTACCTAATAATTCGGTGGCTTTTTCAGCCGACAGCAACGGTGAATGCTCATCACCTTTCGCCACCGCCGTTAGAAAACTGGCTTTCACATAAGCCGCTTCATCAACCCCTGCCGGAATCCGGTTGATTAACAAATCTAAAATTTCCGCTTCATCATCGGCAGTTGGCTGTTTTAACAATTCAACCAAAGCCACCACTTGTGAAGCATCTAAAGGTTTAGGGACAACGCCTTCAGCGGCGCGTTCAGCAACATGTTGTCGATATTGTGTCAGCATGAATCAATTCCTATATTAAAAATGCGAATAACCGTAAATCAAGGCTTACGGGCTATTGTAACGGCATACAGACTAAATTGAGCGGCATTTATCAACCCGTTTCGCAAATAGTGAATAGCGATTTATTCAACAATCGACTCACTTCAACCAATCAAAAACCGTTTAAAACCAGCCATGCACCTGACTAAAAAATTCCCTATGTAAATAGTTATCTGTAAAATCTGCGCATTTTTGTTAACTAATGGAGCAAAAGCCCAATGGGTAGAGCGTATCAAAACCGTAAAGTATCGATGGCAAAAACCGCCGATGCAAAAACCAAGGTTTACAGTAAATATGGTCGTGAAATTTATGTCTGCGCCAAAGCAGGAGGCATTGATCCATCCGGCAATTTAACCTTACGCGGCTTGATTGAACGCGCTAAAAAAGATCAAGTCCCCGGCCACGTTATTGAAAAAGCAATCGATAAAGCTAAAGGCGGCGGCGGTGAAGACTTTGCCCCAGCCCGCTACGAAGGCTTTGGCCCCGGTGGCTGCATGGTGATTGTTGATTGCTTAACCGACAACCCAAACCGCACTTTTGGCGACGTCCGCCAATGCTTCACCAAAACCAAATGTAAAATCGGTACCCCTGGCTCGGTCAGTCACATGTTTGACCACTCGGCGATTTTGGCGTTTAAACATGATGATGAAGATAGCGTATTAGAAGCTTTGTTAAGCGCGGATGTTGATGTCAGCGACATCGAAAACGACGAAGGCAAAATCACCGTTTTCACTCCGCAAGCCGATTATTTCAAAGCCAAGCAAGCCTTGATTGACGCTTTTGGCGAACTGGATTTTGAAGTAGACGAAATTCAATTCATCCCTCGTGCATACAACAGCATTACAGGGGATGATTTAGTGATGTTTGAAAAATTTTTAGATTTATGTAACGAATTAGATGACGTGCAGAATGTATTTCATGATGTAGCGGATTAAATAATAAAAATTTATTCTGTGGTTGCAGCAAAATGGCTTAGACCACAGAATATAAAAAACAAAATATGTCCACCAATCTCCTTGACCTCCTCTGCATCGGCCACGCCAGTTACGACCAAGTATTCAGCATTCCTTACCACCCTGCCAGTGATGAAAAAATGGTGGCTGATTACTTACTCAATTGCGGCGGCGGGCCTGCGGCTAATGCGGCGGTAACCGCGGCAAAATTGGGTTTTAAAGCCGGATTTTGCGGTTATTTAGGCAATGATAGCTACGGTGACAGCCATTTATCGGAACTACAAGCTCACGATATAATCACCCAGTTAATCAAACGCGGCGACTCACCTACGCCATTATCGGTGGTATTGGTCAAACCCAACGGCGACCGCGCTTTGATCAATTACAAAGGCAATACACAAGCCTTAGCTGCCGATAGTATCGATTTTTCCTCAGTCAAAACCAAAACCTTATTGTTCGATGGCCACGAAGCCAAGCTATCGCTGAGTGCCCTGCAACAAACTCATCTAAAATCGGTACCCAGCGTGTTAGATGCCGGCTCTTTACATGACGGCACTTTGAGCTTGATGAGCCAAGTTGATTATCTGGTCTGTTCAGAAAAATTCGCCATTCAATACGCAGGCGATCCGCAGACCGCATTAAGCCAATTAGCTGCAACTGCACCTTGGGTGGTGGTTACTCTGGGTGAACAGGGTTTGATTTGGCAACACGGCCAAGAGACAGGAAAACTGAATGCGCCTAGCATTCAAGCCATCGATACCACTGGCGCTGGTGATGCCTTTCATGGTGCATTTGCGGCTGGATTAGCCGCCAATATGGACTGGCAGGAGTTACTGTATTACGCTAGCGCGGCAGGAGCATTTTGTTGCACTCAACTCGGTGCTAGAACTAGTCTACCTAGTCGCGAACAACATCAACAATTGTTGGATAGTTGGCGAGGGAAGCTTTGACCAACAAAACCTGTTCATTCAGTGTACAAACAATGCTGGTAATCAGGTTAAACAGGTTTTAATTTTAAAAAAACAGAGGACTATAATGGAAATTCTGCTAATTGGTGCCGCCGCATGTTGCACGGCTTTAATTTTATCGGCGTGGTTAATGACATTTGCGCGTTGGTTTCCTATTGATGGAATTGATGGCAAATTCTTGATTGATTATAAAACCATGATCCGAGCCCACGTTGATTACGCTTTAATGGCACTATTCAATCTAGCTTTTTATGCAGTAGGAACCAACATTGAACTACCGGTATTTGCCTGTTGGTGTGTAGCAATCGGTGGCTTTTGCAACCCTACCATCTTTACTATTGCGGCTTTTGATCCTGATTTCTGGAATAAAATGAAGTGGCGTATCTTCTCCGCTATCAGCTTTGTGC
>JBEGMT010000033.1:0-4079 GCA_041182925.1 Pseudomonadota bacterium
TAAATAGCCTTTGCCAACGATAGGGTGGTCTAACTGGCTGATTTGATAGCCTTTTGGTAGGTCTGGGTAGAAGTAGTTTTTGCGGGCAAAGACCGAGTGGCTGGCGATTTCGGCATCAATCGCCAAGCCAAAAGTCACCGCTTTGCGTACGGCATCCTGGTTTAACACCGGCAACACGCCCGGCAAGCCTAAATCAACCGCACAGGCTTGGGTATTGGGTTCTGCGCCGTAGGCTGTCGCTGCGCCGGAGAAGATTTTAGATTGCGTGGCAAGTTGGGTATGAATTTCTAAGCCGATAACGGCTTCCCATTGTGAGTTCATTGGTTGTTTCCTTGATAGCTATTCGGCAAAAACGTCGGCTAAGTCGATTTTTAGTTCGGGGAAAAGGTAAGGCGTTGCAATATCGTCACCGGCATACATGGCGTGAAGCTGGTATTTGTCTTCGGAGTTGAGGACGAATTGGTAAACCGTTTGTTCGTAAGGATGCACCATCCAGTATTCGCTAACGCCGTTTTCTTGGTAAAGCTCAAATTTAAGATGTAGTTCTTTTTTGCTGTTACCGAGTGACAAAACTTCAATAATCCAGTCTGGTGCGCCATCACAGCCTTGGACAGTCAGTTTGCTTTTATCACAAATCACACATAAATCCGGTTGCACTACGCTGAATACTTCGCGGTCATTGAGTTGCGATTTACGGCTGTCGTAAAGTTTGACGTCAAACGGTGCCATAAACGTACGACAGGTTTTATGCTTGAAATAGCTGCCCAAATACAGAAATAAATTTCCGGCGATACTTTGATGCTTTACATTCGGTGCTGGTGACATCGCCATGATTTTGCCTTTGATCAACTCAACCGTTTCTTCCAGTTGCCAAGTTAGATAGTCGGCATAGCTGTAGCTTGCATTTAAATCTAATTGCGACAGTTGAGTGATCGGCGTCATGGCTAAACCTCGTTATTCAAAACCTTTTGGTACTTGTTGGTGCCAGTTGGTGACTTGTTGATAGCGGTGGCCGATATTCAGCAATTTGGCTTCGCTGAAATAGTTGCCAATCACTTGTAAGCCCACCGGTTTTTGGTCGATAAATCCAGCTGGTATCGACAAAGCAGGCAAGCCCGCTAAGTTGATCGCAATGGTGTAAATGTCGGACAAATACATTTGAATCGGATCACCGGTTTTTTCGCCGATTTTGAAAGCCGGGCTTGGTGTGACTGGTCCCATCAACACATCCACTTCAGATAGGGCACGTTTGAAGTCGTCGCTAATCAAGCGGCGTACTTGTTGCGCTTTCAAATAATAGGCATCGTAATAGCCAGCGGATAAGGCGTAAGTGCCCATCAAAATTCGGCGTTTAACTTCGGCACCAAAGGCTTCGCCGCGTGAGCGGGTGTAAAGATCGGTCAAGTCAGCTGGATTTTGGCAGCGATAACCGAAACGCACGCCGTCGTAGCGAGATAAATTGGATGAACATTCAGCGGACGCGATCACATAATAAGCGGGAATCGCCAAGTCCAAGGTTGGCATCGACACTTCCACCACTTCGGCACCGAGTTTTTGATATTCGGCAATTGCGGCTTGGATGGTGCTTGCCATCTGACTGTCTAAATCGGCGCTGAAAAACTGTTTGGGTAGGCCGATTTTTAAGCCTTGCAAGCTATCGTTGAGGCTGGCGCTGTAATCGGGGACTGATTGATCGACGCTGGTTGAATCTTTAGGGTCAAATCCGGCCATCACTTGCATTAATAATGTTGCATCTTCAGCACTCCGCGCCATTGGCCCACCTTGATCCAAACTCGATGCATAGGCAATCATGCCGTAACGCGACACGCGGCCATAAGTCGGTTTTAAACCGGTGATGCCGCATAAAGCCGCTGGTTGGCGAATCGAGCCGCCGGTGTCTGTGCCAGTCACCGCAGGTGCTAAACGTGCCGCGACTGCCGCTGCCGAACCTCCGGATGAACCGCCAGGGACGCAATCGGTTGCCCAAGGATTTTGGGTAGCACCGTAGAAACTGGTTTCGTTGGATGAGCCCATGGCAAATTCATCCATGTTTAATTTGCCTAACAACACGCTGCCGGCTTGATTGAATTTATCAACTACGGTGGCGTTGTAAGGGGCAATGAAGTTGTCGAGCATTTTTGAGCCGCAAGTGGTTTTAACGCCTTGGGTACAGAAAATGTCTTTTTGGGCAATCGGGATGCCGGTTAGGGCAGAACTGTCACCATTGGCTAAGCGTTGGTCGGCTTGCTGCGCTTGTTGTAAAGCCAATGCTTCGGTGACGGTAACAAAGCTGTTTAAGCCTTGGTGTTGTTTAATCCGCGCTAAAAACGCTTGGGTTAATTCAACGCTGGAAAATTGTTTACTGCGTAATCCGGCAGCGAGTTCGGTCAGGGTTTTGTTATGCATAATCGTGATTAGTCGATAACTTTAGGAACCAGATACAGTCCGGCTTCGGTTTGCGGGGCGATGGTTTGAAATGCGTCACGTTGGTCAGTCTCGGTGACGGCGTCAGGACGCAGGCGTTGCATTTGATCGAGCGGGTGAGCCATGGGAGAAACGCCGTTAGTGTCTTGCTGTCCCATTTGGGTCATCAAGTCTAAAAGTTTAGAAAGGTCTTGGGCGTAATGTTCAATTTGTTGTTCATCAATGCCCAATCTGGCGAGGTGGGCGATTTTTTTAACGTCACTGGCCGTTAACGACATCGTATAAGCTCCATGTTGTGTAATGCAAATATCATACTTTATATCTTGCCCAACTGCCCGCTTGATTGATAAAGTAACAGGATTTTCTGTGCGCTCAGGTGTAATCATGTTCAAACGAATTCGTGGCCTTTTTTCTAATGATTTATCAATCGATTTAGGCACGGCAAACACGCTCATTTACGTTCCAGGCCAAGGCATCGTCCTTAACGAGCCTTCCGTAGTGGCAATTAAGGAAGACAAAATTCGTGGTCAAAAGACCATCGCGGCAATTGGTGCGGATGCAAAAAATATGCTCGGCCGTACCCCAGGCAACATTACTGCAATCAGACCTTTGAAAGATGGCGTAATTGCTGATTTCGCTGTAACTGAACGCATGTTGCGGCATTTTATTAAAAAAGTGCATGAGAACAAGTTGTTAAGACCCAGTCCGCGTATCTTGATTTGTGTGCCTTGTGGTTCAACGCAAGTTGAAAGACGGGCGATCCGCGAATCAGCAGCCATGGCAGGTGCGCGTGAAGTGTATTTAATCGAAGAACCGATGTCGGCAGCGGTGGGCGCTGGTTTACCGGTTGATGCGGCACATGGTTCGATGGTGTTGGATATTGGTGGCGGTACTTCTGAAGTAGCGGTGATTTCATTAAACGGTATCGTTTATTCTGCCTCAGTCCGTATCGGTGGTGATCGTTTTGATGAATCTATCATCAGTTATGTGCGTCGTAACTACGGCACATTAATCGGTGAATCCACCGCTGAAAAAATTAAACATCAAATTGGTGCTGCATATCCAGGCAGTGAAGTTCGCGAAATGCAGGTGACCGGGCGCAATTTGGCAGAAGGTGTGCCGCGCAGTTTTTCATTGAACAGCAATGAAATTTTAGAAGCTTTACAAGAGCCTTTATCAGGTATTGTTAGCGCGGTTCGTGTTGCTTTGGAACAAACGCCACCCGAATTGGGTGCTGATGTTGCCAGTCGCGGTATTGTGTTAACTGGCGGTGGTGCTTTATTGAAAGACATCGACCGCTTGATTTCAGAAGAAACCGGCTTACCAGTTTTCATCGCCGAAGACCCATTAACTTGTGTCGCAAGAGGTGGTGGTATGGTGTTGGAAATGTTGGATTCTAAAGGTGCTTCTGCGTTTTCTTTAGAATAATTTTTTTGATTTACAAAGCGATTGAATAGCTGTGACAGGTTTTGATCACTTTGTTAGCTAAGCCTTCAGCGGTGAAGTAATCAAGCCACTTCACCGCGCCTGTCTGATTAAAAATCTTGAGGTTTTGTTATAAAACTCCTATTTGCAACCGGCCCATCACTTAATACTCGACTATTAGTGGCAGTTTTGGTGTCCATTTCGCTGTTGATTGCCGATTATCGTGGTAC
>JBEGMT010000034.1:0-4592 GCA_041182925.1 Pseudomonadota bacterium
ATCCATGACAGCGTCCATCGATAAATCGTTCGATAAATCGATCATGTTGTTGAAAATGCTGTGGCCGAAGAAACATACCCTCAGACCATACAATTTTATTATTAATCGACATAGTTTATTGATTACTTAAAGTAGAATAAAAAATTAATGTTTATCAAATAATTTCATCTGTTTTTCATAAGCTTCGACAAAGGCATCACTAAAAAACTCTTCCAGAGCTGAAGATTTTAATGCTGGATATTTATCGCAATAATATTCCCAATAACGAGATTTCTTTTGAAAAATCAACCCTTCTCCTAAACTATTTTCTATAGTTTCTGGGTTAAAGCGATTCATAATTTCTGACAATGATGCTTGAATACCTGCTGTCATAGCTAATTGATGTAATTTAATATCGCGAAATCCCTCCTTTACAGCTTCTTCAGAACTAATAAATGCAGGATTTTTAGGCGTCAACATCAACTTTAAAACACTTTCTACGTCTGGATTAAACTTCAGAGGATTGTTGTCCATGATACGAATAGTGGTCATCGACACTCGAAATTGACTTTTCATTTCAGCTCTAACCCTCAATACATCCATCATGCCTTCTGTAAACAACCGAAATAAACTACCAACAGTTGCCATAGTTTCTGGCCAACTATCTATAGGTATGAAATTAGAATCGGCTATTCCAGCGCCCTGCAAAAACGATTTTATTAATTCTGATTCATCATTGGCGGATGGAACAGGCGTTTGAATAGCTTGAGAATGCCCTAATGGCTGATGAGAAATTGAAGGATTGACTCCGATAGGTGTGGCATTTGAAGTATCTGTCTTTACACTTGCGACTGAAAACCGCTCCTCACTGAGAGCCGATAATGATTTCAAGTAGTCTTCCGTTGCGCTTTGCTGATCAGCGCTTAAAGAAACGCTTGGCGTTTGTGGAAAAGATGATTCGGGGAGATCGTTTTGAAATGCTAATTCAGTGGATTTTTCTGAATCATTGATAGAATTGAAAGGGTGTTGGACTTGAGTCGTTAAACCACCAGGCGTTAAAGCATCTAATCCCTTCAAAAATGCCGATATATCTTGATCAGCTTCATCAGCAGATATAACATCCGGCGGCGTAAAACTATCATTAAATGGCGAACTCGGTGGTTGATCTTGAAAGATTGGCACTCCGCTCAAAGCGCTTGCTCCAGAGGAAAAGCTATCATCTAATGACGAATCATCAGAAAAAAACGGTTTAACATCATCAAAATCAAATCTAGGCGCACTCTGATTTGTTTCTGAAAAAAAAGACGACACTGTATCAAACGCACGCTCACTAGCTGGCGTAATGTTTTCTGAAAACTCAGCCGTTATAAATACCGATACTTGATATTCACCAATTTGCAACAACTCATTAGATTGCAAAATTGCTTCATTATTGTTAAGTCCAACATTGGCATGAATTAGAAAAGTACCATTAGTGCTAGTATCTTTTAATAAATAAACGCCGTTTTGGTAAACAATTTCAGCATGTTTACCAGACACAATATTTTCATTGTCAGGTAAAACTAAGCTATTGCCAATTCTACGACCAATAGTTCCACCTTGATGACCAATTTCAGCTTGAATAGCCTCAACTAATGGCAAGCCCTTATAGGAAATGACTTTCAAGGAAAGCGACATAAATTAATCTTCTCCAGGACTCTAAGATTAAAATTTTGATGATCAACTAAACAACCCAAAAAATAACAGCATTGATATACTTTCCATATCAATGTTCTGTAATTACTGCTTGATTTAACGCCATAGTTTCTTGGTTGTCCATTTTTTTATCATTATTTTTCATTTTTTGGATGTCAAATGAACCGTATTCCATTCATAGTACTTCTTGTTCTAGTGTTTTCAGCCTGTTCAAACGCTCCCACACCCCCTGTAATACCGGCACCACTTCAACCAACAAAAATTGAATTACAAATTGAGGCAAACAGTAAACTTAATCTTGATATTTCAGGCAATTCATCACCCGTGATGTTTAGAGTGTACGAACTTAAAGATACAAGTAGTTTCAATAATGCGGATTTTTTTGCCCTAATGGAAAAGGATCAAACAGTATTGGCAAATGATTTGAGTCGTAAACATGAGGTCACCTTGAGGATAGGTGAGTCGAAAATGCTATCACTTTCAACCGAAAAGGACGTAAAAGCACTTTGTTTTTTTGCGAGTTTCCGAAAGCTAGACGATGCTGACTGGCGTATTTGTAACGAAATTCTAGCCAATCGTGATCAAAAAATAGTGGTTAGAGTAAAAGATAATAAAATCGCTTTAGATAAATTAATAATAGAAAAATAAGTTCTATCTCCATCATAAAAGTGGCCAATGCTGGTAGAAACAAGCTTTTATTTCTACCAGCATTGAGATTGCTTTATCGACAACTAGCCCCAACCGCCTGCTCCAAAACCCCAATCCCAGACTCAAGCAAAGTAAAATCCAGCTTAGCCCGCGTAATACCGGTATAAATCAACTCACGAGTCAGCACTTGACTGATTTGCTCAGGCAACACCAAAACCACATGACTAAACTCCGAACCTTGCGATTTATGCACGGTCATCGCATAAGCGGTTTCGACGTTCGGCAAACGTAACGGTGACACCCAATGGATTTTCTGATCCGCCGCTGGAAACGCTACTCGCAGCTTGTTGTTTTGGTCTTGCAAAGCGATGCCAATATCACCGTTCATCAACCCCAGCCCATAATCATTACTGGTTACCATCACCGGCCGACCTTGGTACCAAGCTTGGCTTGTGCTTGACTGACCTAGCCATTGTTCAATGCGTTGATTTAAACCTTCGACACCGTAAACACCCAGCCGCAACGGGCTTAATACTCGAAAAGTATCAAAGGCATTCAACACAGCCCAGGCCCAGTCATCAACCGAGCTATAGCTAGATTTAGCTTTAATCACCTGCCGATACAAGCCATAACCGGCTAAACGCAGCGATTGCTCAGGTAAAACCAATTGTTGTAACGCTAACCAGCCAGTTTTGCCGTCAATATGCGAAGGATTCAAATCAGGATAATGTTCGGCTGGGGCGTTTAAAATCGCCGCGACTTTTGGATAATCACCGGCATTCACCGCCTTGGCTAAATTGCCAATCCCGCTTTGATCATTAAACCGATAACTATGTTGTAGCACGGTAGTTTGTTGGTTATAAACCCGACTTTGACTGACCGGATTCGCTGGAAGCCGCTCTGAAGCATAGTCTTCAATCCAAGCCAAGGTTGATGGGTCGTAGGCTAAGCCACCAGCCCCATGACACAAATCACCCAGCACCGAACCCGGCTCCACCGAAGCCAACTGGTCTTTATCGCCCAGTAAAATCAAACTGGCAGTATCCGGCAACGCTGCCAATAAAGCAGCCATCATCTCCAAATCAATCATCGACGCTTCATCAACAATCACCACATCAGCCACCAAACGATTATGTTGGTTGTATTTGTATTGACGGCTATTGGGGCGGCTGCCTAGCAAACGGTGCAAGGTGCTGGCTTGGCGGGGCATTTGTTGTTTGATAGTTTCATCGACCTTTAACTTTTCCACCGCGCCATTAATCGACTCACTGACTCGCGCCGCGGCCTTGCCTGTCGGTGCAGCCAAGATGATGTTTAACGGTCTGCCAAGGCTTGCGTCGGCACTCGCCATCTTAATCAACACCGCTAACAATTTGGTCAAGGTAGTGGTTTTACCGGTGCCTGGGCCGCCGGTAATAATGCTGAATTTTGCTCTTAAAGCGATGACGCAGGCGATTTTTTGCCAATCAGTTTGTACCGAGTTTTGAGCGGGAAATAAACCCGCAATTTCTGTCTTCACCTGCTCCGGCAAACTATCACGAACCGGCTGTACCAAGCGATCAATCACTTGAGTCACGGTTTGTTGATATTGCCAATAACGGCGTAGATACAAGCGTTTATGCACGACATCCAACACCAACGGCGTATTACCTTCGCCTGTCGCGACTAAATCATCTGCTTGACTTAAAGCTGTTAGCCAATCGTTTAACTGATAGTGTTTAAGCCAATCCAAATTAACCGATTCAGCAACCGCTAAGCTTTGCGCGGGATCTTGACTCAAAGCCTGTAAATCCAGATAAACCGCACCTTGCGCCAATTGCTGACTGAGCAAAGCCGCCGCCAATAACACAGTTGGATTAGCATTGGGCGACTGGCGGTTTAAAAATTGTACAAAGGCTCTATCCAAAGGCTGCAACCAGCCTTGGGCAATGCCTAACTCTAAATGCTCGATAGTCATTTCGCCTCTCCTTTGAACAATCCATCCAAATAATCAATCAACTCAAAATCTGGCTTTAGTAACACACGACCTTGCGAACTGTGTTCTGCACCGCGCAAAAACAGATACAAACCGCCGCCGACATGGGTTTGATAGTCATAATCAGGCAAACGGGTTTTTAACAGTCGATGCAAAGCCAACACGTACAACACCAGCTGCAAGTCATAGCGTTTATCCAACATCGCGGCTTGTAATTGCGGAAGGTCGTAATCAGCCAAACTGTCACCTAAATAGTTAAATTTATAATCCGCAACGAAATATTGGCCGTTGTGAA
>JBEGMT010000035.1:0-6289 GCA_041182925.1 Pseudomonadota bacterium
GTCATTGAAGTCGCCAAAGCCAAATGCACCAGATGCTCACGCGGAAAACCCTGCATCGCAAACATCGTCGTCAACACCGGCACCATAATCCCGCCACCGCCAACACCGAGTAAGCCAGCAAAAAAGCCTACGGCAGCGCCTAGAGTTAAATAGGCTAAAAGCCAGTCTGTTTCTATCATTCTTAATCCCTTGATGAATTGATTTAAAAAATCAAAGTAAAACTTCGCAGTTAATTTGGATAACTATTACCCATCTACCCGCAACGATAAATTGATCCCTTTATTCCACTCAGACACCATAACTCCACCAATTTGCCTGAAAGCGGGCGTCTGATGTAAATAGCTGTTGATTTCACTCATCGCACTAACCATACCATCGGCAACTTCGCCGATTATTTCTTGAGCACGGCTTTCGGTTAAATCGCAGTGTGTGCGAGCGAATTTGATTAATGTTTTGTATTTAGGCCAGCGCTTACTGCCGCCTAAAGTTAATGCGAGGGAGTCTTTAGGGTTGTAAGGCGTTGTCGAAATAATGTCGTATGCCGGTGATAATCGAACACTCGCTTCGCTGTTGTCATATAAAACACCAAAATTTTTTAAATGTGCATCGCCATTTTTAACCGCACAAGACAACGCTAGTGTCTTGAAAAAATGCTCCAAGGCCGAGTGAACTTGATCCGCTGAAACAAAATCGCGAATGCGTTTGGTGATGTTTTCATAAGAACCATCATATTTTTGCTCTGATGTTTTGGCGTTTAACACGCAGAAGTCTTCAAATCCCAGATAGCGGTTATTGCTAAGGTCGAAGCGTTCGATAATTAAAAATTTACCATGATCGGAAAGCGAGAAATTCGGCACCGATAAATTAGCCAGTTTTGCCGCACGCAGGCAAAAATATTCATTGGCGGCAAGCTGTGGATATTCTGACTCATGCCAGGCTTTAACAATGTGCGTAGCGTCTTTGTGAGTGACACGAGTGGTTTCAAGCATATCACTGTCTCTAATCATGATTTTGGGCTGAACACCTGAGATACCAGAGTACATGGCATAACGCTCCAACAAACTTTCAAATAAATCTTCAGCGCCATCATGAGTAATCAGCTCGGTTAAGCTTTGATTTGGTATTTCGGCAAGACTTTCGCCTGATGCAGTAAAACGCAGACGACCAATTTGTGATTTACCAACAATTTCTAGCATTGCTAGATCATCAAAATTTGCAATGGCTTTACCAAATTGTTGCTGTAGACGTTTGCGTAAATCGCCTTCCGGTAAATTCATGTCAAATATGGGATGCAGCTGATGCTTGTAATCAAATAAGTAAGGATCATTGCTGAGCGGCATTGTCAGTGATACTGCATTGTGAAGTAGGCATTGGCGATTGTAATTAAAGATAAACACCCCGCGCTCGAACTCCGATTCGAACAGTTCACCGGCGGGTTGATTATCAACATGCACATTAAGCATTGTCGTTTTCTCGAATCAGCTGTTGCAAGGTGGGACGTTTAGATTTTGGTTGGCTGATTAACTCTAAGCCTAGCGCATCACACAGCGATAAGATTTTGCGGATGCCGATTTCTGGCACGGTGCCATTTTCAATCGCCGATAAAGTGGCTCGACTCATGCCAAGGCTGGCGCTTAATTGTGCTTGGGTAAGCTGATGAGTTTTTCGTGCCTTTCGTATGACTTGCCCTATTTCATCTAGCTGCATTTTTGCATCCTATAAAGTGCATTTTTGATAAAAACCGGAATTTTGCACTAAATATAATGCATAACTATTCATATAGGCAATCAAACTGGTGCGAAGAAAAGTTTGAATAGCATTGCTAGGATGCCTGTTAATATTGCTAGAGATAACCCCACCATCCAACGTATCAGTTTTATTTCGGAGTTGATGGGTAGCTCTAATTCCCGCAAATCGCTTTTGGTTGAGAGTTCAACAAATTTCAGCGTATCGAATGTGATAGATGTCATGGTTTTTACTCAATCTAATTTTTACAACCCTTCCCTTAACCGCTGATAAATCCCGCCAAAACTACCGTTACTCATTAACAGCACATGGCAAACGCCACCCGCCTCGGCTTTAATCTGCTCAATAATCGCTTCTAAGCTGTTACAAATCTGAATATTGTCAGCGTATTGCTGCAATTGGCTTAAATCCCAACCGAGATTATCCGGTTGATAAACAATCGCGGTGTCGGCTTGAGCGAGGGATTCAGCTAACGATTGAGTGTGAACACCTAAGCGCATGGTGTTAGAGCGGGGTTCAACAATCGCCAAGATTTTTTCATCACCGACTTGTTTACGTAAACCGTCCAAGGTGGTTTTGATTGCAGTCGGGTGATGGGCGAAATCGTCGTAAACGGTGATACCTGCGCGACTGACAATCACTTCCATCCGACGTTTAACATTCTGGAATTGTTGTAGCGCTTCTATAGCGGCACTGGCTTGAATGCCAATGTGTCGAGCGGCGGCGATGGCGGATAAGGCATTAAAGACATTGTGGCGTCCGGTTAATCTCCAATCAACTATGCCTTGTGGTTGATCTTCAAATTGCACTGCAAACTGGCTGCCATCGGCTTTTAATAACTGTGCTTGCCAATCCGCATCGGCATCAATCGCGGTTTTCACCACCGGTGTCCAGCACCCCATTTCTAACACTTCGCTGACATGCTGTTCGCAGTCTGGAGCAATGATTAAGCCTTGGCTGGGCACGGTGCGAACTAAATGATGGAATTGTTTTTTGATGGCATCGAGGTTTTCAAAAATGTCGGCATGGTCGTATTCGAGATTATTCAAAATCGCGGTGCGCGGGCGGTAATGGACAAATTTTGAGCGCTTATCAAAGAACGCGCAGTCGTATTCATCAGCTTCGATGACAAAAAAATCCGACTCGCCCAAGCGTGCAGAAATTCCAAAATTGAGCGGAATCCCGCCGATTAAAAAGCCCGGCTTAAAGCCGTTAAATTCCAAAATCCAGCTCAACATGCTGCTGGTGGTAGTTTTGCCGTGTGTACCCGCTACCGCTAACACCCAACGTTTTTGCAACACATGTTCCGATAACCATTGTGGGCCAGAGATATAAGGTAAACCGCTATTTAAAACCGCTTCGACTTCTGGATTGCCGCGCGACATCGCATTACCAATCACCACCAAATCTGGCTTACAATCGAGATTGTCGGCCTTGTAGCCATTCATCAAACGAATGCCTTGCTCTTCCAGTTGGGTACTCATCGGCGGATAGACGTTTTGATCCGAGCCGCTGACGGTATAGCCGAGCTCACGAGCGATTAAGGCCAAGCCGCCCATAAAGGTGCCGCAGATGCCAAGGATATGGATATGTAAAGGTTTGTGTGTCATGATTTTTTATCGGTTTTAAGCGGCTAAGCCGAGAAAACAAAGGCTTAACGGGATTGCTTGCGTTGGGTATCAGTTTAGGTTGAAATAACCGCTGTATCGAATCACATCATCTATCAATGAGCGAAAAAAACAAAGTTTTAGTTGAAGCAACACCGCATTATATCGAGGCACAATCATCGCCCGAACAAAATCGCTATGTGTTTGCTTACACGATTACCATTACCAATGTTGGCGCCACCGCAGCTAAGCTATTAACACGCCACTGGCTAATTACTGATGCCAATGGCAAAGTACAAGAAGTCAACGGTGACGGCGTGGTTGGCGAGCATCCTTACCTTAATCCTGGTGAAATTTTTCGTTATACCAGCGCGGCCATCATTGAAACCCCGGTTGGCGTGATGCAGGGCAAGTATCAAATGCAATCGGCAAACGGCGAACAGTTTAAAGCGCCAATTCCGCAATTTACTTTATCCATTCCCCGCACCTTGCACTAATGACCACTTACGCAATTGGTGACATTCAAGGCTGCTACGATGAATTTCGTCGGCTGCTCGACGTCATAAAATTTGATCCGGCTAAGGATACGGTTTGGATTGCGGGTGATTTGGTTAACCGCGGCCCAAAATCCTTGGAAACCTTACGCTTTATCAAAGGTTTAGGCTCGTCAGCAATTAGCGTGCTTGGTAACCACGATATGCACTTAATCGCTACCGTGGTTTCCCTGGGCAAAGCCGGCAAGAAAGACACTTTAGCGCCAATTATGCGCGCCAGCGATTGTGATGAACTCATCGACTGGCTACGCCATCAGCCTTTGTTTTACAACGATCAAGCGTTTTGCATGCTCCATGCAGGCTTACCGCCACAATGGGATTTTGCTCAAACCGTCCACATGGCACGTTTGGCAGAACAAGCCATGCAGGGCTCAGACCACAAACGCTTTTTCCGTACCATGTACGGCAACAAGCCTAATTTGTGGAGCGACGATTTACCGAAAATGGAACAGCTACGGTTTGCAGTTAATTGCTTTACTCGGCTTCGTTATTGCACCATTGACGGGGTTTTGGATTTCGCCCAAAAAGGCCCACCAGGCACCCAACCTGAACATTTAATCCCTTGGTATCAAGTACCTGGACGGAAAAGCGCCGATATGCGGATTATTTTTGGTCACTGGTCCACCTTGGGCTTTTACCAAGGCGACAACTGTTTTTCGATTGATACCGGCTGTCTGTGGGGCGGCAAATTAACCGCGATTACCTTAGAAGCCAAGCCCAAACGCATTGACATTGATTGTCCATGCCAACAAAAACCGTAAATTTTTAATCTCAAGGAAGTTAATCATGCACAGCAAAATTTTATTATTAATCGGCGCGTTAGTATTACCGATGACTAGCTATGCGGCTAGTGATAACAATTACGAAACCCCAGCCAGTCACAAGCTTGACCATTTGAGTAAAGAACTAGGCTTATCTGCCGATCAAAAAGCTAAAGTCGATGCGATTTTTAAAGCCCAACACGAAAAATTTGCCGCTATTCACCGCGAATCACACGATAAAGTCACCGAAATCTTAAATCCAGAACAAGCGGCAAAATGGGAAGAAATGCGCCGTCAACATCAAGCGCAAATGCCAAAACCACAATGAGTAGCGAAAACACATTACGCTGGGGCATCCTTGGCGCGGCACGCATCAATGAACGCTTAATGCCTGCGATTCTGGAAGCTAATAACGCCGAGTTAGTGGCAATCGCCAGTCGTCGAGCCGGTGCTGCTGCAGACACTTTAGCCAAATACGCGCCGTGTTACCCCAACATCAAAGCCTATGATGATTTAGACGCTTTGCTGGCGAATCCCGACATCCAAGCCGTGTATTTACCCATGGCTAACCATGAACACGCGGAATGGGCTTTGCGGGCAATTGCCAGCGGCAAGCATGTGTTATGCGAAAAACCAATGGCACTGAATGTTGTTGATATTGATGCCATCGAAATCGCTGCCCAACAACAGCAAGTCAAAGTGATGGAAGGTTTTATGTACCGCTTCCATCCGCAACATGCGCGAGTGCTGGAAATTTTAGACTCCGGTTTGATTGGCGAAATTCGCTCAGTACGCGCTAGCTATTCGTTCATGATGCGCCCTGCGCGACTGTATCGCTTGGCGGAAAGCGTCGATAACGGTGGTGGTGCGATGTGGGACATCGGCTGTTATGCAATCCATTCACTGCGGATGTTTTTTAAGCAATTACCCAAAGCAGTGACAGCTTTATCGCACTATGCCGAAAACGGTGCCGATATTGCCAGCAGCGGGGTATTGGATTTTGGCGAAGGTCGTTTTGCCCAATTTGATTTCAGCTTTGACCGAGCCAGACGTTGTGAATACGAAATTATCGGCACCAAAGGCGGTATCAAATGCCATATCGTTTGGCAATTGCCGGGTGATGTGCCAGTGATTTCTTGGTGGACCGAAGACGGCCAGCAAAGCGAACAACGTTTGCCAGCGGTTAATCACTTCAAAGCCGAAATCGAACATTTCAGCGATTGCGTTCTCAATGGCAAAGCACCAGGATTATCGTTAGCGGACGCGAGGGATAACTGTCGGGTTATCGTGGCGGCGTTAGCGTCGGCGAAACAAGGTAAAACCATTCAAATCTAAAAAGTTTCGCCTTGCGAAGCCATTTTAAAGTCGGTTTTCGCACCGACAGGCCAGTTACTTTTCTTTGTTTGGGCAAAGAAAAGTAACCAAAAAAGCCCACCCGACCGCCGCTTGCTTCCTGCGCTCCAAAGCTTTTACTGGGGGTTGGCAAAAGGGACGTCCTGTCCCTTTGCCAACTCGCTGCATCCCTGCGGCGACCCTCAAGGGCTACCCCCAGCAAAAGCTTCGGTGCTCGGCGCGGCAGACGGGGCAAAACAATCCCTACCAACTAATGACTATCCCCCAC
>JBEGMT010000036.1:0-2850 GCA_041182925.1 Pseudomonadota bacterium
ACACTGAATCATACTGATATCATGTTAAGAACCTATGAATGTTTCGGTTTACTGGAAAATCAAGCGGTTTTATTTCGAATTAAGCTGAATTTGGTGCCTTTACAAGAGATTATTAAAAATCTTAGTGCTAAGACTTCGCTAAGCTAATTGTGTGTGGTGTTGTGAAAATTTAAGAACATCAAGTATAATTAACCTTGTCGGAAGGCAGTTCGCCTATGACGAGATTCCAATTAATCAAAACAACACTAAAGATAAGGCGACAGATTCAACTCAAATGTCGCATTGTTCGAGGAAAAAAATATGAGTAATATCGAAGAACGAGTTAAAAAGATTGTCGGTGAACAATTAGGCGTAAAAGAAGAAATCGCAAACGATGCGTCTTTTGTTGACGATCTTGGTGCGGATTCTTTAGACACAGTTGAACTCGTCATGGCTCTGGAAGAAGAATTTGAATGCGAAATTCCAGACGAAGAAGCTGAAAAAATCACCACAGTTCAATTAGCGATTGATTACATCAACGCTAATTTGCAATAAGTTGTTCCCAGCGGCTAGTGGATATTCCGCTAGCCTGCTACTTCTCTTATCCCCCCTGATTGTCTCTAAATTTAACGGTCGTTTACTGTGAGCACACGTCGAGTTGTTATAACGGGCTTAGGCGCCGTTACTCCTTTAGCCAATAATGTTGCCGATACCTGGAACGGAATTATCAACGGTAAAAGCGGAATTGGCCCTATCGATTCATTCGATATTTCTAGTTTTGCAACCACCTTTGGCGGTGTGATTAGAAACTTCAATATTGGCGAATATATTTCTGAAAAAGATGCCAAACGTATGGACGGTTTTGTTCATTACGGGATAGCAGCAGGTTGTCAGGCTATCGAAGATTCAGGCTTAATTGTCACCGAAGAAAACGCCGAACGGATTGGTGTTGCGATTGGTGCAGGTATCGGCGGTATCACAGGCATTGAAGAATGCTACGCCACTTATGTTGCAGGCGGTGCGCGAAAAATTTCGCCATTCTTTGTGCCTGGCAATATTATCAATATGATTTCTGGCAATCTTTCCATCAAATATGGAATGAAAGGCCCAAATTTCGCCATCGTGACCGCGTGCTCAACCGGTACCCATAACATTGGTGATGCAGCAAGATTAATTAAATACGGCGATGCTGATGTGATGGTAGCGGGTGGCGCTGAGCGTTGCACCACGTCACCCACCGCAATGGGTGGCTTTGCTTCTGCAAAAGCCTTGTCGCGTCGTAACGACGATCCACAAGCAGCGAGTCGTCCTTGGGATCGTGATCGTGACGGTTTCGTATTAAGTGACGGTGCTGGTGTTGTGGTTCTTGAAGAATTGGAACATGCCAAAGCCCGTGGCGCGAAAATCTATGCTGAATTAGTCGGTTATGGCATGAGCGGCGATGCTTATCACATTACTTCACCGTCAGTAGGTGGTGAAGGTGCAGCGCGTTGCATGAGAAATGCTTTACGCGATGCCAAATTAAACCCAACTGATGTTGATTACATCAATGCACACGGTACCTCAACACCAGCCGGTGACTTGGGTGAAACCATGGCAATGAAAGCCGCATTAGGTGATCACGCTTACAAAGTTGCGGTTAGCTCAACCAAATCAATGATTGGTCACTTATTAGGTGCGGCTGGTGGTATCGAAGCGGTATTGTCCGCGTTATCGGTTAAACACCAAATTGCGCCACCCACTATTAACTTGGAAAATCCTGATCCAGAATGTGATTTGGATTACGTGCCAAATATCGCTAGAGAAATGAAAATTGATGTCGCTATTTCCAACTCGTTTGGTTTTGGTGGCACTAACGGTTCTTTGGTATTCAAACGTTATCAATAACTGTCATTAATCAACCCAGTGTCTGCCAATGTTTTTGTTAAATGGCGAAAGCAGGCATTCGGTTGACGTCAGCGACCGAGGTTTCCAATATGGCGATGGCCTGTTTGAAACCTTGGAAGTGCTGCAAGGCAAAGCGTTATTCCTCGATAGACATCTTCAACGCCTGACCGAAGGCTGTCAGCGTTTATTATTGCCGCCCCCCGATTGGCAATTACTCCAGCAAGAAGCCCAGCAATTAATCAGTGATACTCAGCATGGCGTCTTAAAAATCATCATCACTCGCGGTTCCGGTGGGCGTGGTTATCGTCAGCCCGAGCCAATTGTGCCAACGCGCTTACTCAGTTTGCACCCCTATCCACAATATCCGAGCACGTTACAAAGCCAAGGGATTGTGGTGCGGTTTTGCGATCAACTGTTATCGATCAATCCTAGCTTAGCGGGGATAAAACATCTTAATCGGCTCGAACAAGTCTTAGCGCGCGCCGAATGGCGAGATGAGGCAATTCAAGAAGGTTTAATGTTGGATAGCAATGGTCATGTCATTGAAGGCACGATGAGCAACCTGTTTATGGTCAAAAATGCCGTGCTCTATACCCCAGCATTAACTCAATCAGGGATAGCAGGCATTGTTCGGCAATTGGTTTTGGAGTTTGCAGAACAAATCTCGCTACCGGTTTCGATTCAATCGTTAGACAAAGATCAATTGCTACAAGCCGATGAAGTGTTTGTCACTAATTCGGTGATTAGTATCTGGCCGGTTAAGCAAATAACTGAGCAATCTTTTCAAGTTGGCGCGTGGACTCAGCGCCTGCAAGCGATGCTGAATCAAGCTAGGCTAAGCGAGGTAGACAACCATGACTAGAAGCATCATCGCCTTTACCTTGTTAATGGTCATCGGTTTGTTATCGGTTTGGGGCGGCATGAACTATCAGATATTGGTTAAAAAACCGGTAGTTCACGCAGAAACCATATTCGAGGTAAAAA
>JBEGMT010000037.1:0-3850 GCA_041182925.1 Pseudomonadota bacterium
GTGTAGAACAGAAAGCCAGCACATCTTTGTGTTGGCGTAACCAGAGGTTGATGTCGTTTTTTAGCACCGGTTGATTGCCGGGTGAGTTATAGCCTTTGCCGTGAACAATCTGTACACAGCGGCAGCCGTCTTCAACGCAAAAATGCAGGAAATTCAGTAATTGTTGTTGTGCTTCGCGGCTGGTGAGTCCGTGTAAATCAATATCAGCATCTAAGCCGTAGTAGCCTTTGCGGAGTTTTTTAAGCACATTCTTTTGTAAGCCGGGAGCGATGAAGCCAACTTTGTCCTCTTGGAATAAGGTATCTAATCCACCATCAATCTCTTTTTGCAAAGGATCGACTTGTTCTAACGGTTTAAATTTGGGTACCGGACGCGGTTTTTTATCGGGCTTTAAAATGACGATGTTGTTGTCTAAAGCACGGACTTTTCCGACGGCGCTTTTAAATAAAGCTAAATCGGCAGGGGAAGTGGTTTTTTTTGACACGTAAGATGCTGGTTTTGTGGTTTTTTTGCTAAGATGAATTAATTCTAAAGCCTTTTAAAGCATCATGCACATTCTGATTAGCAACGACGACGGTTATCTGGCACAAGGCATCAAAACACTAGCCGACGCTTTATTACCGTATGCCGATGTGTCTGTGGTTGCCCCCGATAAAAATCGTAGTGCTGCCAGCAATTCTCTAACTTTGGAAATGCCGCTAAGGGCGATCACTGGCGACGATGGTGTGGTGCGGGTTGATGGTACACCAACTGACTGCGTGCATTTGGCAATTACCGGTTTATTAGCGACTGAGCCTGATATGGTGTTTGCTGGGATTAATCATGGTTCTAATTTGGGCGACGATGTTTTGTATTCTGGCACTGTAGCTGCAGCGACCGAAGGGCGATTTTTAGGATTACCAGCGGTGGCGATTTCTTTGACCTCCAGTAATCCCAAGCATTTTGAAACTGCTGCGCATGTAGCGGTAACGCTAATGAAAAAAATTATTCGCCATCCGTTACCAAAAGACACTTTACTGAATGTTAATGTGCCTGATTTGCCTTTGTCTGAACTTAAAGGCTATCAATCAACTCGCTTAGGTCAACGCCACAAAGCCGAACCCGTTATCAAAGCCGCCGATCCGAGAGGGCACACGATTTACTGGGTTGGTCCGCCTGGTGCTGAGCAAGATGCCGGTCCTGGTACAGATTTTGATGCAATTAAAAACGGCTATGTATCCGTAACCCCCTTACAACTGGATTTAACCCGCTATGAACGCCTTCAGAGCTTAAGCGATTGGTTAGCATTGGAGACACAGGAATGACTCGAAGTCTACAAGGTATTGGCATGACCTCGCGGCGCACCCGCGACCGGATGATTGCTCGTTTGCGCGATCAAGGCATTCGCAATAGCGAAGTATTGGCGGTGATGGCTGAAATTCCTCGGCATATCTTTGTCGATGAAGCCTTGGAAAGTCGCGCTTATGAAGATACCGCTTTGCCGATTGGTCATAATCAAACCATTTCCCAGCCCTATATCGTCGCCAAAATGACTGAATTACTACTGGAAAAAGGCACGCCTGAAAAAGTGTTGGAAATCGGTACTGGCTGTGGTTATCAGACCGCAGTTTTAGCTAATTTGGTTAAGCAGGTTTATTCAGTTGAACGTATCGGGCCTTTGGTCAAAAAAGCCCGTGATTTGTTATGGCGACTGAATTTAAAAACCATTGGTTTCAAACACAGCGATGGCAGTTGGGGTTGGCCTGAGCAAGCCCCGTTTGATGCGATTATCGTAGCGGCGGCGCCCAAAGAAATCCCACCGGCTTTGTTAGATCAATTAGCGATGGGCGGGGTGATGGTGATTCCGGTGGGCGGTGAGAATGGGCAGCAATTACATCGGATTACTCGTACAGAAAAGGGCTTTGAAGATGAAGTGATAGAGCGGGTTCTGTTTGTGCCGTTCTTGTCAGGCGTCAGTCGATAAGCTTTTGGCTAATCAATTGGATTATTTCGTGGAATAATCGGTTGCAATAAACAATAACAATAATAAAACTGTGAAAACACCAAACTATCTTATTGGTATCGATTTAGGTACTACGCATACGGTCGTCGCTTATGCGGCAAATAACGATTCTGAAAAAAACATTCAATTATTTGAAATCCGGCAGTTAATCGCGCCCGGTGAAGTGGCCGAAAGGCCTTTATTGCCTTCGGTTCGCTACCATCCCGCTCAAGGTGAATTAGTTGCGGAGTCTGGGTTTTTGCCGACAGAGGATGGCGCTGTGGTTGGCGAAGCTGCGCGATTATTGGGCAGTAAATCGCAAGGTCGGTTAGTGACGAGCGCCAAAAGCTGGTTATCTCATGCCGCAATTGATCACACCGCCTCAATTTTGCCTTGGGGTAGTGATGATTCTGTATTCAAGGTTTCGCCATTAGCCGCCAGTGCCAGTTATTTAAACCATGTTCGTACAGTTTGGGAGCAACGCTTTCCCGATGCGCCAATGGCTGAGCAAAACGTGGTAATTACCGTTCCGGCGTCATTTGATGAGTCTGCGCGGTCACTGACTTTGGAAGCGGCGAAAATGGCTGGCTTGCGTGATGTGCGTTTGCTAGAAGAGCCGCAAGCGGTTTGTTATGACTGGCTACGTCGTCATGCCGGTAGTGTTAAGCCGAGTTTAGGTGATAGTCGATTATTATTGGTTTGCGATGTCGGCGGTGGTACTACCGATTTAACCTTGATTAAAATCCAGCACGGTACAGCTGAGCCGCAATTGACCCGAATTGGTGTTGGCGATCATCTGATGTTGGGTGGTGACAATATCGATTTAACTTTAGCGCATTTGGCAGAAAGTCGTTTGCGGGTCGATGACAAAAAACTGTCAACTGCTGATTTATCGCAGTTATTAGAGCAATGCCGTGTCGCCAAAGAGCGTCTGTTGGCCGCCGATGCGCCAGAACAAGTGGCGGTGACTTTATTGGGTGGTGGTTCTAAATTAATTGGCGGCACTCGTAGCACGGTTTTGACCAGAGACGAAGTTAGAGCGATTGCTTTGGATGGTTTTTTGCCATTGTCGGATTTACAGGCTTTGCCGGATAAAAAACGTAGCGGGGTGGTGGAGTTTGGTTTGCCCTATGCCGCCGAGCCCGCGATTAGTAAGCATATCGCCGCTTTTTTACAGCAGCATAGCCAGGCGGCGAAATTGGCGTTAGCTGGTGAAAATATTGTACCGGATGCTTTATTGCTTAACGGCGGTGTGTTTCGCAGTGAGGTGATGGTTAAGCGTTTAGTGGCGTTGTTGGCCAATTGGCGTGAAGGGCAAACGCCGTTGTTATTGGATAATGATCATCCTGAGTTAGCGGTTGCGTATGGTGCGGTCAGTTATGCGATTGCACGCCGCGATAAAAAACTCAAAATTTCCGGTGGTGCAGCGCGAAGTTATTTCTTGCAGGTTGATAGTGATAGTCAACAAAGCAAGCGCGGTGTTTGTATTTTGCCGAAAGCCAGTGAAGAAGGTCATGAAGTATTGTTAGCGGATAGACAGTTTGCTTTGCGTGTCGGTCAGCCGGTTCGCTTTCACTTGTGGTCGAATAGCGGTGATGGTGATTATCTGGCCGGTGATGTCGTTGAGTTGGATGATGAGCGCTTTCATAGTTTGCCGCCATTAGCGGTGGCCTTTGATGGCCAGCAAAAAACCGAAATTGCCGTGCAGTTGTTAACCACTTATACCGAAGTCGGTACTTTGCGTTTGCAATGTGTGGCGGTTGATGATGTCAGTTTACGCTGGGATGTTGAGTTTCAAATCCGTAAAAAAGCCCCATCCGCGCTTAATCTCGATTTGCCTGCGCAATTGCCGCAAGCTTTGGAAACGAT
>JBEGMT010000038.1:0-12313 GCA_041182925.1 Pseudomonadota bacterium
TCTTGGCATAAAAATTGACCGTGTAATATTTACCTGGGTTAACTTTCATGGTTCGGGTTTCAGCACGAAACTCCATCGGCGTTTTTTCATTAATCGCTGTAATAAACTCAACAGTGATTTCCCGCGATTCATCGACTGTAAATTCAGTTTCCGAATCAGCAGTGGCCTGCAATTTTATATTTTGCCCTGTAATGTCACATAAAACATCATAGAGCGGCACCAAGGCATAACCAAAACCGAACATCACCAAAACTACCAAGACTAACTTGGTAACGATTTTGGAATTTTTACGTTCGAGGTCTTGGTTCATTGCGAAATCGCCTTTAAAACCGCAAACACATAAATGGTTGTAGCAATCGCGATTAATACAACAGCTGTGAGAATATTTTTTGTTTTGGTATTCATTTCGTCATCCGACACCCCATCAATTAAGATGGGGTGAATTGATTTGACTGTTTAGCCAACGCTTACAAATGCTCAGTTGGAATAATTTCCGGTGGCGTTGTAAAGGTGTGGTAAGGCGCTGGCGAAGGCACAGTCCATTCTAAACCGTGTTTGCTCGCGTCTTCCCAAACTTCAGCAGTCGCTTTACCGGTACCACCTCTGATAGTGTCAATCACGATATAAACGAACAACAATTGGCTAAAGCCATAGATGAAGGCACCAATACTAGACACCATGTTCCAATCAGCAAATTGAATTGCATAATCAGGAATACGACGTGGCATACCTGCTAAACCCAAGAAATGTTGTGGGAAGAACAAGATATTGACCGAAATCGCAGATAACCAAAAATGCAATCTGCCGATTCTTTCGTCGTACATGTTACCGGTCCATTTTGGCAACCAGTAGTAACCAGAAGCCATCAAGATAAATACAGAAGCAGGTACCAAGGTGTAATGGAAGTGAGCCACAATGAAATAAGTATCATGGTATTGGAAATCAGCTGGAGCAACTGACATCATCAAACCGGTAAAGCCGCCTAATGTGAATAAAACAACGAAGGCAATTGAGAACAACATTGGTGTTTCAAAAGTCATTTCACCTTTCCACATGGTTGCGGTCCAGTTAAATACTTTTACACCCGTTGGAATCGCAATCAACATCGTCGCGTACATGAAGTACAACTCACCTGCAATTGGCAAACCGACAGTAAACATGTGGTGAGCCCAAACGATGAACGACAAGAACGCAATCGCCGCAGTCGCATAAACCATAGAGGCATAACCGAACAATGGTTTACGAGCAAATACTGGAATGATGGTTGAAGCCACACCGAAAGTTGGCAAAATCATCACGTAAACTTCTGGGTGACCAAAAAACCAGAAAATGTGTTGATACAACACTGGGTCACCACCACCCGCTGCATTAAAAAAACTAGTATCGAAGAAACGGTCAGTCAACAACATCGTTACCGCACCAGCAAAAACCGGCATGATGGCAATCAACAAGAACGCTGTAATCAACCAAGTCCAAACGAACAAAGGCATTTTCATTAATGTCATGCCAGGCGCACGCATGTTGAAAATCGTCGCGATTACGTTAATAGCCCCCATGATGGATGAAATACCCAACATGTGGACTGAGAAAATCGCGAACGGCAAAGCTTTACCGGTTTGTAAAACTAAGGGCGGATACAAAGTCCATCCACCAGCAGGTGCACCACCTTCCATGAACAATGTAGCAGCTAGCAATAACACACCTGCAACCAACATCCAGAAGCTCATGTTATTCATACGTGGTAAAGCCATATCAGGAGCGCCGATCATCATCGGAATCATCCAGTTAGCTAAACCAACGAATGCAGGCATGACAGCACCGAATACCATCACCAAAGCGTGCATAGTAGTCATGGAGTTAAAGAATTGTGGATCAACAAATTGCAAACCTGGCTCGAATAATTCTGAACGAATAATCAAAGCCATAGTGCCACCCACAAAGAACATAATTAATGCAAATACCAAATACATGGTGCCAATGTCTTTATGGTTGGTGGTAATAATCCACCTTAAAATACCCTTCTCAGGGCCGTGATCGTGGTGATCGTGATGATCATCATGTTCAGCTACGACAGCAGTCATACTTAAATACCTCAGCAAAAATTAGAAAATGCGTTCAATCTGAAATTAATTAGTTTTTTTGAGCCACAACAGGATCAGGCTTAACTTCGCCTTTTTCCTTACATAACTCTGGCGCATTATCAAGATCAGGGAATAGATCCTCGAGTTCATCAAGCGACAATGCACTGCAAGCTTGCAATTCATCGCCCACTTTATTACCTAACTCTGGCGCATTTCTAATGTAAGTAATCAATCCCGCTAATTGATCAGCTGGTAATTTCTTGAATGCTGGCATTTTGCTGGTACCTGCTTGTACGAAACCAATCAATTGCGACATATCACCGGTTACTTTGGTGCTGCCATTTATTGCAGGATACCAACCAGAAATACCTTTACCATCAATCTGGTGACAAGCAACGCAGTTGGTTAAATAAACTGACTCACCTTTAATCAATAAAGAGGCCCGAGTTTGTTTACTCAAATCAGGCAAAGCATTTTGTTTTTCTAACTCTGCTTTGACCCATGCATCGTATTGCTCTTTTTCCATAGCAATAACCACGATAGGCATAAAGCCATGGTCACGACCACACAATTCAGTACATTGACCACGATAAACACCAGGCTTATCAACAGAAGTCCAAGCATCGTTGACGAAACCTGGGTTGGCATCTTTTTTCCAACCTAAATCAGGCACCCACCATGAATGAATAACATCAGCAGCTGTAAATAAAAAACGAATTTTTGTTTTCACTGGAACCACTAATGGTTTATCAACATTCAATAAATAGTTTGGAACCGAACGAGGATCGATAGTGCTTACTCGATGTGCTTTTTCGCTTGCTAGGTCTAAATGACTTTCAAAATGCACACCACTATCGAGATATTCATAATCCCAATACCATTGTTTGCCGGTCACTTTGATAGTCATTTCAGAATCTTGAACTCTATCCAAATCAATCACGGCTTTAGTAGCTGGTATAGCCATAGCCACTAGAATCAATGTTGGGATAATGGTCCAGATAATTTCAACAGTTGTATTCTCATGAAATTGAGCCGCTTTATGTCCTTTCGATTTACGATGATGAAAAATCGAATAAAACATGGTGCCGAACACAGCAATACCGATAAACACACAAATCCATAAAATGAGCATATGCAAATCGTAAACTTCATTACTAAGTTGCGTAACCCCTCGCATGAGGTTGAGTGTATAGTCCGCATGTGCCGTCCCAAGACCGAAGGTCATCAGAACCAAACAGGCGAGCAGTTGCTTTGTTTTCTTCACGGAGTAGCCTCCTCGATTGTAGTTATAAACTTGTATGCGTATGTGAATTGAAGCGTAGTAACGAATAGCATTAAAGGCTTTGTTACTTTTTACTTATTATTATCGCAAATTAACTGTGTAATTTTAACCCATCACTCCATCGTAAACCAGAAGAGCTTTACCTGATTAAGGCTAAAACATAAAAAAGACCTATCAGGATTACCAATGCCAAACCCAATAGCGACTAGGCATTTTCACAGTACCAAAACAATCTTTTTTGATTTAGATCAATTTTTCTAATGTTTCGTGATTAAATTGTTGACTTAAAAAACCGAAATCTGGCACCTCAATATTCGGCAAAACCGCCAGCAAAGGCACATTCAATTGCTGTCGCAAATAATCCAAATTTTCCTGAAAAGCTTGCATAAACGGATCAATCTGGACCGCAATCCAAGCGACACAGCGCAAATTTGATTGCTGAATCGCTTTTAGGCTTAATAACGCATGATTAATACAACCTAATCGCAACCCCACCACTAATATCACTGGCAAATCTAAAATCTGAGCTAAATCGGCGTTATCAAATTCAGCACTTAATGGCGAATACCAACCTCCTGCACCTTCAATGACAACCAAATCAGCCAATTGTTCCAATTGCTTAAATTGATTGACCAACACAGGCAATTCAACTCGTACATCACCACAAGCCAAATGCGGCGAAACCGCCAATTCAAAGGCATATGGATTAATCATGGGGTAATCCAAATTTATCGATGCATTAGCTTGCATCAATAACGCATCGGCATTTTTTAATTGACCATCCTGCCAAACACAACCCGCCGCGACTGGCTTCATCCCAACCACTTGTAAACCTCGTCCTTGCAAACAGCGCATCAAAGCAATCGTTGCCCAAGTTTTACCTACGTCAGTATCCGTACCTGTAACAAAAAAACCTGTTGTCACCGTACTGACCTCACAAAAATAATTTCATAACTGGCAATAACCTGACCGTCAGGCATAGCATGTTCATAATGCTGAATCATCTGTTGCAATTGCTGGCGAGTAGTTGGTTTTCGATTGCGGCTTTGACTGACGTTATGCGCTCCCAAACCTTTTAATTCATGCATCAAATCCATCACTGAAGCGTATTGCATTTGATAGATCACCGACTCAAGGCTTAAATCACTAAATCCTGCCTGCTGCAAAAAACCATTGATGTCTTGCAGCGAATAAAATTGATTCACATGGGTAAAATCATCGACTTTCGACCATGCTGCTTTTAATTCTTTTAAAGTTGCCGGCCCAAAAGTTGCCAATACCAATTGCCCATCATGCTGCAAAACCCGACGACAATCCGCAAACACCGCCAGCAAATCTTCACACCACTGCAAGGCCAAATTCGAATAAATTTGCTGCACAGAAGCATTGGCTAAAGGCAATTTCTCCGCATCCGCACACAGATAATCAACATCAATCGACTGATTTTTTTGCCGACTGTTTAATAACATCGGCAGAGCAATATCCAGCGCCAGCAAGGATTGATGCTCGGCAACCGCTAAGGCGCGGGTCAAAAAACCGGTTCCAGCTCCCAAATCCACCACCCAGCCTGCCTCAGCTTGCAACGGACATTTTTTCAGCAAATCCAAACCGACTTGGCGCTGCAATGCTGCTACCGCATCATAACTACCAGCGGCTGCCGCAAAGGATTGTTTGATTTTGGCTTTATCTAATTGGCCGTGATGTTTCATAAATCAGCAATCACCCGTTCCAATAACGGTTGCGGATGAGACAAAAACGGCACATGACCTGCATTTTCCAGCAGATGAATTTGCATAGTAGGCTGTAATTTTTTTAACGATTCGGCAAGCGCCAATGGAATCAAACTATCTCTATCGCCCATCAACACCGACACAGGGCATTGCAATTGTTGCAACGCCATGCGGCCATCACTGTGTTTCAAAATTTGCAATCCGGCTTGTAGCGCTTGCAAACTTGGCGCAGGATAAGCTTGCACCGCAATTTTAATTTGTTGCAACAAAGTCTTGGCGTCCGCCAAACCTTTCACCTGCAAACCCAAAAATCGCACTAAAGTCTGTTGAACATCATTGGCTAATTGCTCGGCAAACCCATCCAAAACTTCGGTTTTCACTCCAGGCCAATCCACGCTTTGCACAAACAACGGATTGCCGGCTAATACTTGCAAGGATTGCACCCGATCGGGATAACGCGCTGCCATATCAATCGCCACCGTTGCACCCAACGACCAGCCTAAGACACTAAACTGCTGCACTGGCAATGCCTGCATCAAACTATCGCTGATATTTTCTAATGAAAAAGGCTCAATCGTTTCGCTCAGCCCATGCCCCGGCAAATCGACGCAAATCACCTGACAATGCTGCGCCAATTGCTCAGCAAACAACTGCCAAATCCCGCTATGCATCGCCCAGCCATGAATCATCACTAAAGGCTGGCCTTGGCCAAAAATTTGATAATGAATCCGACTCATGCCAAAGCCTTGGGCAACGCTTCCAATAAAGCATCGACCTGCTGTTCAGTATGCAAACTGGAAAAAGTAATCCGCAAACGCGCTGTTCCGGGGGGCACGGTCGGCGGTCGAATCGCACTCACCCAAAAACCTTGCGCTAATAATCGCTGGCTGGCTAATAAAGCGTTTTCGCTGTCACCCAAAATAATCGGCTGAATCGCCGTTGCCGAAGCCATTAACTGTAAGCCTTGTTGCTCAGCGCCTGCACGAAAACGACTAATTAACACCTGCAAATGCTGACGTCGCCAAGCTTCCTGCTGCAACAAACGCAAACTCACCCGCGTCGCCTCAGCCACCGCCGCTGGCATCGCGGTAGTGAACACATAAGTTCTGGCTTTTTGAATCAAATACTCAATCAATGCATCGGAACCCGCAATAAAAGCGCCAAAAGTGCCAAATGCTTTGCCCAAAGTCCCCATCAAAATCGGCACTTGCTGCTGGCTCAAACCAAAATGCTCAACAACACCACCGCCATTGACACCCAAAACGCCAAAACCATGCGCATCATCAATCAACAAACCCGCGCCATGCTGTGCAGCCAAATTCGCCAAATCCGGCAACAAAGCCAAATCGCCATCCATGCTAAACACGCCATCACTCACAATTAAAGCTTTACCGTTGCTGATCGCTAACCGCGCTTGCAAATCGTCTAATTGATTATGCTGATAACGCTGAAATCTAGCCCCCGACAACAAACCACCATCTAATAAAGAAGCATGATTCAAGCGATCTTCTAACACGCTATCGCCACGACCCACCAAAGCTGAAATCGCACCCAAGTTAGCCATATAGCCTGTTGAAAACAACAAAGCCCGCTGGCGTCCGGTAAATGCCGCCAACTCATCTTCCAAAGCATGATGAGCATGACTATGCCCACAAATCAAATGCGCCGAACCACTGCCGACCCCGTATTGATCGACACCACGCTTAAACGCGGCAATTACCTCAGGATGATTAGCCAAACCCAAATAATCATTGCTGCAAAAATTGACAACCTGCCGTCCATCCAATTGCATCGACACCGACTGCGGCGATTCCACTACTCGCCGCCGTCGATACAAACTTTGCTGATTTAGGCTTTGCAGTTCAGCGTCAAAATCGTAAAAACCGGCCGTCATTAAGCGTAACTAGAACCGCCCATGTACACGCCCAAGCGTTGGAACAACTGCTGGTCGTGATTGGTCATTGGGTTATCGGTGGTGAGCAATTTGTCACCGTAGAAAATAGAATTAGCGCCAGCAAAGAAACACAAAGCCTGCATTTCATCACTCATCTCTTTACGACCCGCTGACAAACGCACTCGCGATTTCGGCATCAAAATCCGCGCCACGGCAATGGTACGCACAAACACAATCGGGTCCATCGCCTCAGCTCCATGTAAAGGCGTACCTTCGACTTGCACCAACATATTAATAGGCACGCTTTCAGGATGACTTGGCATCGTTGCTAATTGCAGCAACAATTTCGCACGGTCAGTTTCAGATTCACCCATGCCGACAATGCCGCCACAGCAAACATTAATCCCCGCATCACGCACCCGCTCCAAAGTATCCAAACGATCTTGATAGGTGCGAGTGGTGATAATTTCTGAATAATAATCTTCAGAGGTATCGAGATTGTGATTGTAATAATCCAAACCGCCGTCTTTTAGCGCCTGAGTTTGCTTGTCAGTCAACATCCCCAACGTTACACAAGTTTCCATACCCAAAGCTTTAACGCCCTGCACCATTTCAACCACGCGCTCAATATCACGATCTTTAGGACTACGCCACGCTGCACCCATGCAAAAACGCGACGCACCTTGATCTTTAGCATCTTGGGCGGCTTTTAACACTGCATCAATCGGCATCAAGGCTTCGGGTTTTAAATCGGAATCGTAACGTGCGCTTTGCGGGCAATAACCACAATCTTCTGAACAAGAACCGGTTTTAATACTCAACAAACTACTCACTTGAATTTCATTCGGATCAAAATTAGCCCGATGCACGGTTTGTGCCTTAAACAACAAATCGTTAAACGGCAAAGCTAATAAAGCTTCAACTTCGCTTAATTGCCAATCATGGCGTATTGTATTCAGTTCCGAGGTGGCCGACATTCTGGTAATCTCCAAGCAATCGCAGGTCAAATGGCTTCATAGCACTTATCAACCTATTTAGTAAAATAAAGTGAACAACTGGCTGAATATTATACAGAACAAATTACTGCCACCGCGCTGTATCTTATGCAACAGCCCAGGCTTTAATAATTTAGACCTCTGCCAAGCCTGCTTTCAAGACCTGCCAAGAAACCTACACTGCTGCTACCAATGCGGTGCGCGGTTCCCCAATTCAATCAGCAAACCACAACTGTGCGGCAATTGTTTAAAACAATCCCCCGCTTTCGACGAAACCCACGCACCCTTTGTCTATCAAGCCAGCATCCGCTATCTAGTCACTCAACTAAAATTCCACCACGACTACAAAAACGCCCGCCTACTTGGTCATTTACTCGCCGAACACATCGCCAACAGCAGCGAACGCCCCGAGGCTTTAATTGCCATGCCGCTCCACCCCAACCGCTACCGGCAACGCGGCTTTAACCAATCCATCGAAATCGCCCGTCATGTCGCCAAGCACCTCAACATCCGGTTAGATTTAAACAGCTGCGCCCGAATCCGCGACACCGACCATCAATCCGGCCTAAAAGCGAAACAACGCCAAACCAATCTCAAACAGGCATTCGCTGTTACCAAACCACTGTCTTATCAACATATAGCGATTATTGATGACGTTATTACTACTGGTTCTACCGCTTCCGCACTAGCAGCCAGTTTGAAAAATCAGGGGATTAATCGGGTCGATGTTTGGGCATGTGCCAGGGCATAAACTATTTGTGTTCAAATAATAGATATTAACCACCTGATTGTGCTTGGCTGAGATATAAATTCGCTTAATGGATTTTGATTTCAAAAAACTATCACCCATAAAAAAGGGGCTTTAAAAGCCCCCCTGAATCAACATTAAAACCGATTATTTGACGCTGTCCGCCATTTTATTAAATGCATCAACGCGTTGTTTGCCCATGCTCACCAAATCCATACCGTTTTCGATCAACATTGCTACCAAACCAGGTGTGCCATAAACGATTTTGCCTAAGTAAGCGACAACCGGTACAGCAACAATAGCGCCAAACAAAGTACCGATCCCTAAGCTGCCTAGCAATTTGCTAATCAACACCACAACATCCAGCGGCAACAGAATCAAGGTACAAAAATAAACCAAGACGATAAAGGTAAATAAAACAAATACGACAAACTGAAACAGTCTGACCAATGCAAGATTAAGGTTTTTCATGATTTATTGTTCTCGAGTAGATGAAGTAGTCTTTTGCAGAAATCAATCGGCTTGATTTACTTGGTTTACAGCCGTTAAGTAGCGGCATTATAAAATAAAAGCCTTGTGCTTTCTCGATTTTTTGCCTTTGTCCACAGCTCACTCGCTCGGCTACTCTTCAGTTTGTTGGCTTATTTCAAGCAATGACGATTTTTTGATGAATAATCGATGCAAGACCAACCCCGCCACAAATCCACCCAAATGTGCCCACCAAGCCGAGCCCGTGCTGGCTCCCATCGCTGCGGCCGTGGTGACTTCCTGCAATTGCATAATCACCCACAAACCCAAAAAAGCAATGGCGGGAATTTCAAAGAAAAATGGGAAAAACAAAATCGGCACTAAAATCACCACTCGTGCGTAAGGAAAGCGGAAAAAATAGGCGCCCAATACCCCAGCAATTGCCCCCGATGCCCCTACCACAGGCACCACTAGATTTTGCGCAAAATACCATTGGGTATAACTGGCAATCACGCCACACAACAGATAAAACAGCGCAAACCGCCAATGCCCCATCAAATCTTCAATGTTATCGGCAAAAATCCACAAAAACATCATATTGACGACAATATGCGCCCAACCGCCATGCAAAAACACATTGGTCAGCATTGACAGATGATAATCTGGCGGCAAACCAAAATGCATTGACCAAACCGGATTGGTGTAACGAATCGGCACCATGCCGTAAAGATACAGAAAGCGCTGTAACAGATAATCCGGCAAAAACAACATCACCGCGAAAACGATGATACAAATTGCCATAATCATCCAAGTGACATAAGGCTTGGTATTACAAGGGATGGAATCTCTAATCGGGATCATGTTTAGCGTCCAATTCGTTACCTAAATAAAGCTAACAGTGGCCGTAAAACACGACCTAGCGCTCATTCCAAATCTTTTCTAATCGTTGCACCGAAACCGGATAAGGGGTTTTTAGCTGCTGAGCGAATAAAGACACCCGCAGTTCTTCAAGCTGCCAGCGGAATAAATCACGTTCAGGCTGCGGCATTTGAGTTTTCAACTGTTTTTCCACCGCTTGCCAGTAATGCTTGGTCAATCGATACAAACCTTGCGCCTCGGCGTTATCAGGCTTTTGCTTGTCTAATCTAAACACTATCGCTTTTAAATAACGACTAATCGCTGACAATTGCGTTAATGGCGTATGGCGAACAAAACCACTGTACAGCAATAAAGCTAATTGTTGCTCAACATCTTGGCGTAAAACAGGCGCAATTGCTGGTTGTTTCAGTCTTAATCTAAGTTGTTGATAGTCTGCCATGATTTCTGACAATTGCTTACCGAGCTGATTGGCAACCGTCACTAGGCTTGATTTTTTCGCCGCTAATTGCGCCTCGAATTGCGCTTGATTGCGTATCGTCTGCCCCTCGACAAACACGTTGCTGAAAATCGCAAATAAACAATCCGCTTTAAAATCACCGCCCACTCGCTCAGCCAATAAAGGATGTTTCGCCAGCTGGTTATAAGCCAATTGCAAAGCCGGACTCACCCCGCTATTTTTCGAAATATATTGGCCATCTTTGCGGCATTGCAGCTGATACAGCTTGTTTAAACCATCAAAATGCGCCAAATCAGCTTTGTATTGGGTTTCGATAATCCGTACCCCAACCGTTTCGCCTTCATCAATAATCGCCGGATAACCAATAAACGTTTGGCCTTTTTGCATAAACTGCCAAGTGTCCGGCAAATCATCAAACGCCCAAGCAATACAGCCGGTGTGATTAATTTCTTCTTGCGCCAGCTTGTCAAAGGTTTGACCAGCTTGACTAGTGTGATCGGCCTGTAATTTGGCTAAATTACGCCCATAAGCCAATGCCTTACCATTTTCATCAACAACACGAAAATTGATTTTTAAATGCTCAGGCAAAGCATCGGGCTGCCATTCATTAAGCGGAATCGATTCGCCAGTTAATTTACGCAAGCGACCACTCAGCCATTCATACAAAGAGCCTTTAAAATCAGGTTCGATTTCCAGACATTGTTTAACCGTCTGCGGCACTGGCACAAAATGTTTACGCAGCTGTTTAGGCAAGGTCTTAATCAAAGCCACTAGCTTTTCTTCCAGCATCCCCGGCACTAACCAATCAAAGGGCATCGCGCGAATTTGATTGAGCTGATGCACCGGCACAATTGCCGTCACCCCATCTTCATCGTGACCCGGCTCAAAGCGATAATGCAGCTCAATCGTTAAATCACCGACTTTTTTGCTATCAGGAAAATCCCAATCGCTAATCTGGCCTTCTTCATGGCGAGTTAAATCTTCTTTAGTTAAAAACAGAATCTTCGGATTTTCGCGCTCGACTTTCTTACGCCATTTATCCAAAGTAATGCCGCTAACCACCTCAGGAGGCAGTTTTTTATCGTAAAACTGATACAGCCATTGCTCATCTTCGACCAAATCGACCCGACGACCTTTATGCTGGATATAGCCGACCTCTTCCAGCAATTTTTCATTAGCCTTAAAAAACGGCGCATTGCTATGATAATCCTGATTAACCAGCGCATGACCAATAAACATCTCCCGCGCCGCCTTCGGATCAACATTTTCATAAGGCACTTTGCGCTTGGCTTGCAAAGTCAAACCGTACAATAAAGTCCGCTCAAACACCCCGCTACGGCCGGCATTTTTCTCCCAATGCGGGTCGTAATAATTGCGCTTAACCAAATGCTGGGCACAAGCTTCTATCCATTGCGGCTCAATTTTCGCCACCGTTCGCGCATAGACTTTGCTAGTTTCGACTTGCTCGGCGGCCATAATCCATTTTGATCTAACCTTATGCTGACCGGAACCAGGGAAAATAAAGAACTTTAAACCGCGCGCGCCAAGGTATTCATATTGCTCATGGCGAAAACCGATATTCGATAACAAGCCCGGCAATAAAGCGCAGTGAATTTGCTCGTAATTGGCCGGATTGCCGTTCAATTTCAGTTTCAAATCGCCTTTAGCCACCTGCATGATTTGGGCATGAATATCGTGCCATTCGCGCATCCGAATGTAAGACAGGAAATTTTCTTGGCAATATTTCCGCAACTTACTGTTAGATAAATGTTTTTTCTG
>JBEGMT010000039.1:0-6501 GCA_041182925.1 Pseudomonadota bacterium
GCGAAGGCCATTTAGTCGCTAATGTTTTAAAGCTTGATGAACAGCGGGTTGGGGCGGTGATGACGCCGCGCAAAGAAATGTTTGTGATTGATCTGGCTGATGAGCATTGTGATGTGAAAGAAAAAATCGCTGACTGCATTTATTCGCAAATTGTGATTTGTCGTGATGGCTTGGACAATGTAGTGGGGATTTTGCATCGTGGTGATTTGTTAAAAGCGGTAATGAATGGGGCTGAATTTGATTTAGCGAAAACGGTGCGACAGGCTTTGTTTGTGCCGGATTCGATGAGTTTGACGCATTTATTGGAGTTTTTTCGTGAAGCGCGGGCTGATTTTGCGTTGATTGTTAATGAGTATGGCGATCTGGAAGGCTTGGTGACGCTGAGTGATGTATTGAAAGCGATTGTCGGTGATTTGCCGAGCGTTGAGTCGGATTTTGATCCTGATATGGTGCAGCGTGATGATGGTTCGTGGTTGGTGGATGGCGGTTTAGCAATTAAACGTTTGAAATCGGTAGTGGGGATTAATCACGATTTACCCGGTGAATCTGCCAATACTTACAATACTGTCGGTGGGTTTATCTTGTATTTTTTGGAGAAAATTCCCCGCGTTGCGGATAATTTTCAAGATGGTGATTGGTATTTTGAGGTGGTTGATATTGACGGCACTCGGATTGATAAAGTGTTGGTGATGCCGAAAAAAACCGAAAACTAAGGCGCATAAAAAAGCCGATTCGATAGACTCCGAAGCGGCTTTTTTACGTTGATTTAATTACTTAGCTTTTGCTAATTCAGCGCGCATTTCGTCGATGACTTGTTTGTAATCAGGTTTGCCGAAAATCGCAGAACCAGCAACGAAAGTATCAGCACCGGCTTCTTTAATTTCGCGAATGTTGTCGACTTTAACGCCGCCGTCGATTTCCAAACGAATGTCGAAACCGCTGTTATCAATGATTTTTCTAACTTGGCGCAATTTCTCCAAAGACGAAGGAATGAATGATTGACCGCCAAAACCTGGGTTAACTGACATCAACAAAATCATGTCTAATTTGTCTAAAACGTAGTCTAAATGGTGTAACGGTGTGCCTGGGTTAAATACCAAGCCGGCTTTACAGCCATGGTCTTTAATCAATTGGATAGTACGGTCGATGTGTACAGAGGCTTCTGGGTGGAAAGTGATGTAAGTTGCACCCGCTTTAGCAAAATCAGGAATCAAGCGATCCACTGGCTCTACCATCAAATGTACGTCAATCGGAGCGGTAACGCCGTGTTTACGCAAAGCTTCACAAACCAGAGGGCCAATGGTTAGGTTAGGTACAAAATGGTTGTCCATTACATCAAAATGCACGATGTCAGCGCCCGCGTTTAAAACATTCACCACTTCTTCGCCTAAACGGGCGAAATCAGCAGAAAGAATCGAAGGAGCAATTAGATTGTCAGCCATTGTGGAATCCTCAAGGTCGGAGTTTAAAAAAACCGACATTATAAGCTGGTTTAATTTGAATAAGTGAAAAGATGGGCTATTGTTTGGCACTTGTTTCTAAACTATATTGATTCACGCGATACATCCATTTTGCGTTGTTCAGCAAGATAGTATCGGTTTTAATTGATTTTCAATGGATTATGATATGGCAGCGACCTATTCAAGAATGATGCCTTTGGGTACACAGGCACCTGATTTTAATTTGTTTGATAGCGTGACAGGTTTGCAACTGAGTTTGCAGACTTTGCGTGGTAACAATGCGACATTGGTTATGTTTATTTGCAATCATTGTCCTTATGTCTTGCATGTTAAGGAACAATTGATAGCGATTGCTCAAGAGTATTCGCCCAAAGGTGTATCGACGATTGCGATTAGCGCTAATGATATTGTCGCTTATCCTCAAGATGCGCCGGATAAAATGCGGGCTTTGTCGGCGGAATGGGGAAATCCATTTGCAGCTTATTTGTTTGATCAAACTCAAGCGGTTGCAAAGGCTTATCAGGCAGCTTGTACGCCTGATTTTTTCTTATTTGATGGTGAATTAAAGTGTGTTTATCGCGGCCGTTTAGATGCGTCTACGCCGAAAAATAATCTGCCGGTAAGTGGTGATGAATTAAGATCTGCATTAGATGCTTTGTTGAGTGATGCTCAGATTAATCCTGAACAGATTCCGAGCATTGGCTGTAGTATCAAATGGCAGTCAATTTAATTAATGAGTAGCAATATTCAAACTGTAGGTATTTATGACTAGGATTTCTGGGTTTAGCTTGCTTGGCGGAATTTTGGCGTTGCTTTTGGGTTTATCTGTTCAGCAAACTTGGGGTGGTGATCAGCATAATCAACAACCATTGGGATTCAGTCTGCCAGATATTAATGGTAAATTACAGGTTGCTAATCAGTGGTCTGGAAAGGTTGTAGTGATCAATTTTTGGGCAACATGGTGTTCACCTTGTCTTAAGGAAATACCAGAATTTATTGAATTACAAAATGATTATAAGCAGCAGGGAGTACAATTTGTCGGGATTGCAATCGATGATGTGGAGCCAGTCAAAGAATATCTGGCTTCAGTTAACAGTAATTATCCGCAGTTAATCGCAGGTGATGCCGGCATTGCTTTGGCAAGGCAGTTAGGTAATGTCGCAAATGCCGTACCCTTTACAATTATCATTAATCAAGATGGCAAGATTGTTCATCAGCAGGCTGGCGAGTTATCTCGTAGCGAATTAGTTAATCTGCTTAATTCTGCCGTTACTAATAGATTAAGCAATAATCGTTAATGGTCGAAAAATACGGTTTATCTGGACAAAAAACTGCAAATTAGGCAGAATTTGCGACCTTATTTCTTTATCTGTTCAACACCGTATGGCGCAAATTACTGTTCTAAATGGCCCTAACTTGAATATGTTAGGTATTCGGGAGCCCGGGTTGTACGGCAATAAAACGTTAAAAGATATTCAGGTCAGCCTTGAACAGTTGGCCGGTAGGTTGGGCCATAATCTTGATTTTCTGCAAAGCAATGCCGAACATGAAATTGTTGAACAGATTCATCTTGCCTATCATAAAGGTGTGGATTTCGTCATTATTAACCCAGCTGCCTTCACACATACCAGCGTTGCAATCCGTGATGCACTGCTGGCTACCAAAATTGCCTTCATTGAAGTGCATTTATCGAATGTACATGCTCGTGAGCCCTTCAGAAAACACTCGTATTTCTCAGATATAGCCGTAGGTGTTATTTGTGGATTGGGCTCTAGAGGTTACGAATTGGCTTTAGATGCCGCTCATCAGATTTTAATAGAGAGAACTCAGAACAATGGATATTAGAAAAATTAAAAAACTTATCGATCTTATCGAAGAATCCGATATTGCTGAGATAGAAATTAGCGAAGGTGAAGAGTCAGTCCGCATTAGTCGTTATTCTGCCAATGTCGCCGTTCAACATGCAGCGCCTGTTGCTATTGCCGCCTCGTCAGCCCCAGTGGCTCCAGCTGCCTCTGTTACAGTAGCAGCTGCTGAAGAAAAAATCATTGGTCATGCTGTGAAGTCGCCAATGGTAGGTACTTTTTATCGCTCCGCATCACCTGGGTCAACACCATTTGTAGAGGTTGGTCAATCAGTAACTGTTGGTCAAACTTTGTGCATTATCGAAGCGATGAAAATTTTGAACCAAATCGAAGCAGATAAAAGCGGCAAAATTAAACAAATTTTGGTTGAAAATGGCCAACCAGTTGAATACGGTCAACCTTTGTTTATCATCGAATAATCGACACAGAGGTTTAGTGTATGTTTGAAAAAATTGTTATTGCCAATCGCGGCGAAATTGCTTTGCGGATTTTGCGAGCTTGCCGTGAATTAGGTATTAAAACCGTTGCTGTCTATTCCGAAGCTGATCGCGATTTGAAACATGTGCGTTTAGCTGATGAAGCGGTTTGTATTGGTCCGGCGGCTTCAGCACACAGCTATCTTAATATTCCAGCCATTATTAGTGCAGCAGAAGTAACTGATGCGCAAGCTATCCATCCTGGTTACGGCTTTTTGTCAGAAAATGCTGATTTTTCTGAAAAAGTAAGTCAAAGCGGTTTCGTGTTTATTGGTCCAAAGCCTGAAACGATTCGGATGATGGGTGATAAAATTTCGGCTAAAAAAGCCATGCAAGCCGCTGGTATTCCTTGTGTACCAGGTAACGGTGATCCACTAGGTGATGATGACGAAACCAATTTAAAAATGGCTCGTGAAATTGGTTTCCCAGTGATTATCAAAGCGGCTGGCGGTGGTGGCGGTCGTGGTATGCGTACAGTACATACTGAAGCGGCGTTGATTAGTTCAATTAATTTGACTAAAGGTGAAGCGGGCACGGCATTTGGCAATAGCACGGTTTACATGGAAAAATTTTTAGAAGATCCTCGCCACATCGAGTTCCAAGTCTTAGCTGATTCCTATGGTAATGCCATTCATTTGGGTGAGAGAGATTGTTCTATGCAACGTCGTCACCAAAAAGTAGTTGAAGAAGCGCCTGCTCCCGGTATTACTGAAGAACAGCGTAAGCAGATGGGCGAGCGTTGTGCAAAAGCTTGCCAGGAAATCGGTTATTTGGGTGCCGGAACATTCGAGTTTTTGTACGAAAAAGGCCAGTTTTTCTTTATCGAAATGAATACCCGAGTTCAGGTTGAGCATCCTGTGACGGAAATGATTACCGGTTTTGATATTGTCAAAGAACAATTGCGAATTGCTGCAGGTTTGCCATTATCTGTGACTCAAGATCAAATCACTTTTACGGGACACGCGATTGAATGCCGTTTAAATGCCGAAGATCCGAAAAGCTTTATGCCTAGTCCTGGCACTATTGATCAATTCCATATGCCAGGTGGGCCAGGGATTCGTTGTGAAACGCATATCTACAATGGTTATAAAGTGCCACCGTATTACGATTCAATGATTGGTAAGTTGATTGCACATGGTGAAGATCGAGCTAGTGCTATTGCTAGAATGAAAACCGCATTAAGTGAAATGGTTATTGATGGTATTAAAACTAATATTCCGCTTCAACAAAGCATTATGGCTGATTCAGCATTCGCTGATGGCGGTCAAAACATTCATTACCTAGAAAAGAAATTAGGTATTCATTAAGCTGTTTGGCGAGTTTTTGCTGATCTAAAAGCAAAAGCTCGCTATCACTCTTCATTTTAAATTTTTATGGCATGGCATCAAATATCGGTGATTACCGATGAAACAACAGCTCCTCAACTTGCAGATTATTTTAGTGAACTTGGCGCTGTTTCGGTAACCTATACCGATGCCGAAGATGAGCCAGTTTACGAGCCTGCTATCGATCAAACCAAAATTTGGAGCAACACTCAAGTGACGGCATTATTTGAAATCAATGCTGATCCTGATGTAGTGCAGACTTTGGTTTTCAATCAATTTATCGGTAGCCCTTTAGAAACTTGGGTCCATGAATTATTACAAGATCAAGTGTGGGAACGGGCTTGGATGGAACATTTCAAACCGATGAAGTTTGCTGACAAGTTATGGGTTTGTCCAACTGGGCAAGAACAATCCCACGCAGATACGGTTTGTATGACTTTGGATCCAGGTTTAGCATTCGGAACAGGTACCCACCCGACGACGGCTTTGTGTTTAGAGTGGTTAGCATCACATGATTTACGCGATAAGGTTGTGATTGATTTTGGTTGTGGTTCTGGAATTTTGGCAATAGCCGCCTTATTGTTAGGTGCTCGTCATGCTCATGCTATCGATATTGATCCTCAAGCTTTAACCGCCACCCAATACAATGCCGAAAAGAATCAAGTTCAGGATCGGATTAGCTATTATTTGCCAGAGCAATTTGTGCCATTCAAGGCTGATGTAGTAGTTGCCAATATTCTGGCTAAGCCATTAATTGAGTTGTCGCCTGTTATTTCGAATTTGGTTGCGAATCAGGGGGATTTGATTTTGTCTGGCATTTTGAATGAGCAAGCGGATTCAGTTGCTGATGCTTATCGCCAACTTGGCTGTGTAATGGCGGATGCCGTTCAACAAGACGATTGGTGTCGTCTTGATGGTGTCAATCAGGCTTAATTGGTCGAAAAATTTATCAATCTGGAATAAATAAGCATGAGCTATCCCGAACTGTTTTTGAAAAAGAATGAAGATAAACGCTTACGACAAGGACATCTTTGGGTATTTAGTAACGAAGTCGACATAAAGCGCAGTCCGTTAGATCAATTTGCGGCTGGCGATTTGTGTTTGGTCAAGGATAGTGGTGGTAATGCTTTGGGTGTTGCCTATATCAATCCTAATGTATTGATTTGTGCACGAATTTTGACCAGAAAACCCAACACTAAAATTGGCGAAAATTTCTTTAAAGCTCGTTTGATCCAAGCCTTGCAATTACGTGAGCGCTTATTTGATAAACCGTATTATCGATTAGTGTTTGCTGAAAGTGATGGATTGCCTGGGTTGGTGATTGATCGTTTTAATCAGGTGATTTCAGTTCAAATTACCACGGTGGGTATGGAGC
>JBEGMT010000040.1:0-2538 GCA_041182925.1 Pseudomonadota bacterium
TGGTATTGGCGAACGTAAATTAGAACTGTATGGCGATGAGTTTTTAGCGGTATTAGCCGAGTTTTCTGACCAAAAAGATGACCGCAGCGAAGTCAGCGATACCCTAACTGAAAGTTTGAATCTATTCCGGCTTGGTTACACGGTTGAGCAAATTGCCAAGCATCGGCAGCTGAGTGAAGACACCATTTACAATCATTTGGCTAAAGTGTTGGAAGCGGGTTTAATCAACGCGGATGAAGTGCTGACTTTATCGGCTGCTGAAATTTCAGAAATTGAAGCCGTGTTATTTGAACTACCAGAAGCGCAACGTAATGCACTCAAACCAGTTTATGAGCAGTTGGGGGGCGTTTATAGCTATGGGGTGTTGCGCTGTGTTAGGGCAGCGTTTCAGAGGAAACTGGGTTGAGCACATTTTAAGCGTAGGTGGGTTCGCTCGATAGAGCGTAACCCAACAATCGAAGGCTACAGATCGACTGGTTGATTTATTCAACCGAGATTATTCAGTAATAAACCCCCCAAACGCCCGACTCCCTTCACCGGTTTTAATCGTATTAACCACTTGCAGATTTTTAGTATCAATCACCGAGACATTGTTATCGAACCAGTTAGCGACATAAACCTGATTGTCATCGCTATCGGTGCTGATGCCTTCGGGTTTATCACCGACCGTAATCGCGGCTAATTCTTTTAAACTGGCGGTGTCGATTACCGACACGGTGCCGTCGTCTTGATTGGTGACTAATAAACGACTGTCGTTTAACGCTAAGGCTACCGCATAAGGTCTTGCCCCGACTTTGATGGTGGCGAGGCGTTTTAGGGTTTGGCTGTCTAACACCGAAACATCATTACTTTCGACATTAGCAGTGTATAAGCGTTTCCCTTGATTATCGATAGCGATGCCAAATGGATGAGCACCGACTTTGGTGGTGTTACGGATGGTGAGTTTTTTTAGGTCGATTTGAGTAATCGAGTCGTCTACGCGGTTGGCGACATATAGCCAATGGTTGTCTGGACTGACAGTCATACCTGACGGTGATTTACCAACGGTAATCACTTTCAGCTGTTCAAAACTGCGGGCATCAAACACAGTAACCGAGTTTTCGTACCAATCGGCCACAAAAATTAGCTCGCCTTTTTGATCAACGGTAATCCCTAAGGAAGCGCCGCCGACTTTGACTTTGCGTAGATTTTTTAATTTATCGCTATCTAACACCGCAAAACCACCGGCTTCGGGGGTGCTGATATAGACTTGTTTTAGATTTTTATTAACCGCAACGCCCGCGGGTTTTCCTTCAACCTTAATCGTATCAATCACTTGCTGGGTTTTGGTATTGATTACCGAGACTGAATTATCCAATTGGTTGGTAATAAAAGCACGAGATTCGGCGCAAGCTGTATTGGCAATAAACAGCAAGCTGATTGCAGCGATGAGAGATTGAATAGGCATTGGACAGGGCGAGATAAGACAAGAAAGGCGGTTCTCATCGTGATTGATGAGAACCGAGCATTGCTAACGTAAAAATTAACGTTTTACGTCGATATGAACTGCTGGTGTAGCACTTGGAGTGACTTTTTTCGCTAAAGCGGTTAAGCCTTTGGTTAAAACATCAGTCACCGCTTTATCAGCCGCTTCTTCGTTCAACTCAGCGGGTGGGTTGTTGTTAACGTAAGCGCGGTAGTAAGTTGCAACCCACTCAACTTCGGCTTTGCCACCTTTGTCATTAACAGACAATTCAGCTGCATAGTTGCCGACTGGCAATACTGGAATGGTTTCATCTTGGCCAGCGTGTTTAATCGTGCCGGTAGAGCTCATTTCAGTAATTTTATATTTGTAAGCCATTTTGCTGTCTTCGTATGATTTCAGCTCTTCGGTGATAGTGCCGCCGTTAGCTAAAGTCAAAGTACGCAATGCGCCTTTTTTGTTGCTGCCGTCACCTTTGACGCTTTTAATGCCTGGGTGCCATGACATATCGTCATAGTTTTTAATGATTTCCCAAACTTTGGCAGCAGGAGCATCAATTTCTACGGTACTGGTTAATTTTGCTCTTACTGGGCCGTGGGCGTTAACCATGCCAGAAAACAATAAAAAAGCGGCTGAAACAAATAGCGAGGTTTTTTTCATAACATTTCCTATGGTGGACTCATAATATGGGACGGGCGATTATAAAATAAAATCTGCCCACAGGTAGACCAAAAGCACTTTAAGGAATGATTCCCTATGACCAACAACACCTTTTTCTGGCACGACTACGAAACCTTTGGCATCGATCCGCAGCGCGATAGAGCCAGTCAATTTGCCGGAATTCGCACTGACCAAGACTTTAATGTGATTGATGAGCCGGTGATGTTGTATTGCCAAATTGCTGATGATTACTTACCGCAGCCAGAAGCCTGTTTAATAACTGGGATTACTCCCCAATTAGCAACGGAAAAAGGCGTTTGCGAAGCTGAATTTATTCGGATTATTCATCATCAATTATCGCAACCAGGCACTTGTGGCTTGGGTTATAACAGTTTGCGATTTGATGATGAAGTCAC
>JBEGMT010000041.1:0-3363 GCA_041182925.1 Pseudomonadota bacterium
CGGCAAAACTACCTGCGTGAACAGGGAACCATACAAAAAGAGCGGGATGATTATCAAAAAAAAGCTGAAGTGTTTGAGCAAAAATTGGGTGAGGAACGCAAAGAGAAAGAAGCCGAGCGACGGGCTAAGGAAAAAGCCTTGAATACCGCAGAACAAGCTTTAAAAGCTAAAGAAATCGAGCGACTGGCTAAGGAACAAGCCCTTGCCGAAATTGAACGCCTAAAAGCTTTGCTGGCAAAAAACAACCCAGATGCCTAGTCTACATCTATCGTTCCCATGCTCCAGCGTGGGAACGATGCAATCCTGAATAAATGAAGCCATTGTAGGGCGGTTCCGCGATAGCGAACCGCCGTGGCTTTAAGGCCAACAAGGTGCATTGCTGTCGCGAATGCACCCTACCACACCGCTTAAATAGCTTTCGATAAAGCCAAGTGCATCAGTTTATCCAAATGATCAGCCAGGGTTAATTGGCTGGTATCAATCACTAAATCAGGATTTAACGGCGGCTCATAAGGAGCGCTGAGCCGGTAAACTCTTTAACTTCCCCAGCGCGGGCTTTGGCATATAAACCTTTAGGATCGCGCGACTCGCAGACATCAATAGCGGTACTGACATAAACCTCTTTAAAATAAGCTTCGCCGATAATGGCTCTCGCCATCTGACGGTCTTCTCTCAGCAGTGAGATAAAGGCTGTAATCACAATTAATCCCGCGTCATTCATCAATTTCGCTACCTCGGAAATACGACGAATATTTTCATGGCGGTCTTGTTGGGAAAAACCTAAGTCGCTATTTAGGCCATGACGGATATTATCGCTATCCGAATCGTAACAAAAATATAACGTAGGGTGTTGGTGAGCTTGCGAACCGCACCGCTCGATCGATGCGGTGCACGTTGTTTACCGCATATATGGACTCCTCTCCAATTGCAAGCCAAGTATTATCAAAATTAATGCTTTAACAGAGATCAAGATTGCAGCCATATATTCGGTCTCTTGATGAAGGTACTTAATTAACCTTCGGACCCTGATGAATCTATCCGCGCGCTTTTACCACTATCATCCTACCGATTTCCAAGAATCTCTGCGGCAAACGGGATTTAAAAGCACCGGTCTGACCTGTTATCGTCATCAATATTGAGTTACTTGCCTCCGCAATCTGGTTGAACTCTGTTTATCTCCCTACACCGGATTAAGGGTTATCCAGGCTTTGAACAGCGCCGGAACCCTTCTTATTTGTGTAGGCGTTGGGCAAAGGGTGGATAACCCGACCTTAGGCTGCTAACGGCACTGCTTCATAAGCTTGATCCTTGGTTGCCATCGCCCAAAGTATTCGCGCATTTTTGTTAGCCAGTGCTACCGCGGCCTTGTTGAACCCGCGCCGCGCGATCAACGCTTGCAGCCAGATATTCAACGGGTCTGTCTTGCCACTACAAACTGCTAACACTGCTCTGGCGCCGTGAATTAGCAAGGTACGCAAATAAGGATTGCCGCGTTTACTAATGCCCAGCAAAACCTGTTTGTCACCGCTGCTATGCTGTCTGGGGACCACACCTAAGCTAGCCGCATAATCACGACTGCTCGCATAACTCTTACCGCTCCCAATATCGGATGCCATGATAGTCGCCGTAATAGGACCTATGCCGGGGACTTCCAAAAATCGTTGGCTCAATGTGTTTTCTCCGCATAAACGGTTGATACGTTGATCGTGCTTTTTAATATCAGCATCAATCACTTGTAAGCGTTCCGATAGTTCGGTAAACAATTCAAGACTCATCGGAGTTAGCGCGTTATCGATATTCTCCAAAATCACCGGTAACAGGGCTCTCACCTTATTAATGCCTTTGTCTAAAACAATGCCCCGCTCAGACAAAAAACCTCGAATCTGATTGATCAATGCGGTACGTTCACCAATCCTTTCTTGCCGTAAGCGATGCAGCATTTGCATGTCTTGTTGAGCGTCATTTTTTACCGCTACCGTGCGTTTGTTCGGCCGAGTCACCGCTGTGGCAATCGCTTCTGCATCGTTAAAGTCGTTTTTGTTACCGACCACAAACCCTTTAACAAATCGGGCGTTCAGCAACACCACTTCATGGCCGAGCTTGGTCAGCTCCCGAGACCAATAATGCGCACCTCCACAGGCTTCGATGCCAATCAAGCTGACAGTTGAATTAGCAAAATACGGCAACATCTCGATGCGTTTTAATTTCTTTTTCACCGGTTTGCCATCGGCAGACTCGATGTATAAATGAAAAATGTTTTTTGCAATATCCAAACCCACTACGTTACGATTCATTTTGGACTCCTCTTTGCCCCGTTTTAATTGTCTGGTGCATTGTGACACCGTTGGGTGTGGAGAGGAGTCCATGTCATCATCCTACATTTAGCGAAGGTTACGCGTTGCGGGTAATTGTCGCAGGACAACGCAATAAGGTGTACAAAAGGAGGGCTAGTTTACGAAGTGCACCGGCACGATCGATGGATCTCCTTACGTCGGCAGTATCCTATTTAACCCAACGTATCGAGGTATATTTAGCGAAGGTTACGATTTATTTTTTGATCATTACACAGAATCCAAGCGATAAAATCATACAACTCCGGCACGCAATATATCATGCATATTCAATGCCCCCTTCAGATAACCCTCTGCGTCTATAGCAAGAAGCCCATTAATTCTATGTTCCTCCATAATATTCATCGCTTCTATAGCTAACGCATCTTCAGAAATAATTTTAGGATTTTTGGTCATCAATTGATCTATATACGTAGTAGAAATATCTAGCCCATTATCCAGGCAGCGACGTAAATCACCGTCAGTAAAAACCCCAACGAGTTGGCCTTGGCGATCCTTCACTGCGGTCATTCCAAGCTTTTTTTGCGTCATTTCCAGCAAAGCTTCTTTGAATGTTGCATCGTCAAAAACAACAGGTAAAGCATCATCACAGTGCATAATATCGCGAACATGTACAAGCAAGCGGCGACCAAGTGCGCCACCAGGATGAGTGCGAGCAAAATCATCTGCGGTAAAACCGCGTGAATATAAGACAGCAACAGCTAAAGCATCACCTAAAGCAAGTGCAGCTGTAGTACTTGCTGTTGGGGCCAAATTAAGAGGACAAGCTTCTTGCGCCACGGCTGCATCCAAATGGACATCAGCAGCTTGGGCCATAGTTGATTCAGGACGCCCCGTTATACAAATCAGAGCCGCTCCACATCGTTTAATCGATGGCAGAATAACAATAAGCTCAGCACTCTCACCAGAGTTAGATAAAGCCAAAACAACATCCTGATTAGTAATAATTCCCAAATAAACATGACAGGCATCGGCAGGATGCATGAAAAACGAGGGAGTTCCAGTACATGCT
>JBEGMT010000042.1:0-5344 GCA_041182925.1 Pseudomonadota bacterium
GATATGTTTCATGCCGCTGATTTAATGCTACTCAACAAAATCGACCTATTGCCTTACCTTGATTTCGATGTTGAGCAGTGTTTGGCTTATGCCAAACAAGTGAATCCTAATATCGAGGTGATTGAGCTATCGGCTAAATCAGGACAAGGTCTTGAGCAATGGCAAGCTTGGATTAAAAACCAACTGGCATTACAGGTTTAAATCTATGTGTTTAGCCCTACCTGCACAAATCATCGCCATTGATACTGAAACCAACACGGCAACTGCATCAGTCAATCAAGTCAAAGTCGAAGTATCACTGGCATTAGTTGATGAGATAATGATTGGCGATTATGTTTTGGTACATGTCGGGTTTGCTTTGCAAAAAATTGATCATCAGGAAGCATTGGCGACCTTGGCCTTATTTGCTGAAGCCGGATTAACTACCACGGCATGAAATACATCGATGAATTTCGCCAGCCTGATTTAGCAAAACATCTGGCAGTCAGTATTGCCAAAGCCGTCGAGCCACAACGTCATTACCGATTGATGGAATTTTGCGGCGGCCACACGCACGCAATTTTCCGTTACGGGCTACAAGATTTAATTCCCACCAATGTCGAGTTTATTCACGGCCCAGGTTGTCCGGTTTGTGTGTTGCCAACCAGTCGCATTGATAACGCGATTGAGTTGGTCGAAAAATACGACGTGATTCTGTGTACTTATGCCGATTTGATGCGAGTGCCAGCTTCGGCGCGCAACAGCTTGCTAAAAGCCAAAGCCAATGGCGGTGACATTCGGATGATTTATTCCAGCCAAGAAGCGTTAAAAATTGCTCGTCAAAATCCCGAGCGGCAAGTGGTGTTTTTCGCGATTGGTTTTGAAACCACCACCCCGCCGACAGCGGTGATTTTGCAACAAGCTCGAGCCGAGCGACTCAATCATTTTTCAGTGTTTTGTAACCATGTTTTAACCCCCGCAGCGATGCAAGCTTTATTGGATGCACCCGAGCCGATTGTGGTTGATGGTTTTCTAGGGCCATCGCATGTCAGCACCATCATTGGCACTCAGCCCTATCAACTGTTTGCCGAGCAATATCAAAAGCCGATTGTGATTGCTGGTTTTGAGCCGCTGGATGTGATGCAATCGACTTTAATGCTGATTCGCCAGTTAAATGCCGGCCAGCACCAAGTTGAAAATCAATACAGTCGTGCCGTCACTGAGCAAGGCAACCGTAAAGCTCAGGCGTTAATGGCCGCGACATTTGAATTAAGATCGCGTTTTGAATGGCGTGGTTTAGGCGAGATTGCTAATAGCGCGTTAAAACTGAAAGCTGAGTTTGCTGAATTTGATGCTGAACAACGTTTTAGTTTAACCGCCAAAGCCGTAAAACAAGTCAAAGGCTGCGAGTGTCCTGCAATTTTGCGTGGTGCGAAAAAACCACAAGATTGCAAGTTGCTGGGTACGGTTTGTACACCCGATAATCCAATGGGGTCGTGTATGGTTTCATCAGAGGGCGCCTGCGCTGCTTATTGGTCTTATGGGCGACTGAGACGATAAGCCTAGGCTTAATCTGCTAGAATCGCTGTTTTCAAAGCCATTCAAAACCATTAATGAATATCACCGCCATTTATCCCGGCACTTTTGACCCAATTACCAACGGGCATTTAGATTTAATTTGCCGAGCCTCAAAGCTCTATGGCCGAGTGATTGTTGCTGCCGCCACCAGTTTAGGCAAAAAACCTTTATTCAGCTTAGACGAGCGTGTGTCGTTAATTAAAACAGTAGTCAGCGATTTGCCAAATGTGGAAGTGATTGGCTTTAATACTTTGCTAGTCGATTGTGCCAAACAACATCAAGCCTCGGTGATTATTCGCGGTTTACGAGCCGTGTCTGATTTTGAATACGAATTTCAATTAGCCGGTATGAACCGCCGTTTATCACCCGATATTGAAACCGTGTTTCTAACCCCAGCGGAACAATATGAATTTATTTCCTCGAGCATGATTCGCGAAATAGCCCAATTAAAAGGCGATGTTTCGAGTTTTGTGCCCGATTCAGTTAAACAACGCTTAATCGAAAAATTTACAACGGAGTAAACATGGCACTGATAATTAGTGATGAATGCATCAATTGTGATGTCTGCGAACCAGAATGTCCAAATGGCGCCATTAGCCAAGGTGACGATATTTATGTGATTAACCCAGAACTATGCACCGAGTGCGTAGGGCATCATGACAAACCACAGTGTATGGAAGTGTGTCCGGTTGATTGCATTAGCAAAAACCCTGCAATCGAAGAAGACAAAGACAGTTTGTATCAGAAATATCTCAAATTAATCGCATAATCGTCGATGGCCTTAGCGACGAAACCACAAAAGTCGTCGCTAAGGGCATCAACGCCGGCTATTTAAGCATTGCCAAGTTGTAAAACCGTAATTTCAACTTTAGCAAGCCCAGATCTGAGAAAACCCAGCTGTTTAGCGGCTTGTTTTGAAACATCCAACATGCGTTTATTTTTAGCATGTGGTCTTGAATTCACTCGCAAGTTAACCGAGTGATGGTTTTTTAAATTAACTACTTTAATCATTGAGCCAAAAGGCAAAGTTGCATGAGCAGCAGTTAATGCGTTTTTATCATAGCGTTCGCCGCTTGCTGTGCGTTGGCCATGAAATTTGTCGTTAAAATAAGAAGCAACCCCAACTTTTTTGCCTGTCATTACAGGGTGCTTCGCCGTTTTTGCAAAGGTCTCGGAACCAAATAAAGTTAACAAAATCGTTAACGATATTTGCGCCAACCATTGGCTTTTTTTCATCAGCTACCTCCCATTATTGGTTAATGTCTCTTGGCTGTGAAGAATGCAGGTTACCCGAGAAAATTAGCCAAGGCAACCAAAAACTGCCTTTTTTACAGTTTTTTGAAAAATCCAAGGGCTTGATTTATATCGGTTTTAGGTGATTTTGATGGCCGGCGGTGACTCTCTTAGCCCCCGCCAGCACTGGGATAGCGTTGTAATTAACGCAATAGTTCAACTGTTTTTTCGACCGCTTTTTGCTTGGCTTTTGCTTTAACATTTTTTACAGCTTGACCCGTCGATTTTGGCGCGTCTTTTAACTGTTTTGCAGCTTTTAATGCTTGCGCACCCTGTTTCAATTCTTGTGGCGCGGCCTGTTTTAATTTTTCTTCGGCGGCGTTTTTTAGTGCCTCAGTTGCTTGTGTTTTTGTAGCAGCTGGCGCATTAGCAACGCCTTTTGCAGCTTCAACGGCTTGAGTGGCTGCTTCGACACTTTTTACCGCCTCAGGCGCTGCAGTTGTAGCAGCATCTTTAACTAACTGTTTGCCAGCGGCTTCCAACAAACTGTTATCAGCCATAACAGCGCTAGAAACGATTAACAAGGTGGTTAAAATAATAGCTTTGTTTAACATTTTGAAATTCCTGAAATAAATAATTAGACTACGAACATAGAGTAAACGCGGAGTCTTAACGATTTATTAACGACTTAGTTATCCAACCCCAGCCAAGGCTTATAAAGCCCCTCAACACTAATCCCATACATATCCAAAATCCGCCCAACCCCTTCATCAACCATCGCCCGCATCGAATCGGTTTTGTTGTAAAACGCTGGCATAGGTGGATAAATAATCCCACCCATTTCGGTAACCGCGGCCATATTGCGGATATGCGCCAAATTTAGCGGTGTTTCACGAGGAATTAACACGGTTTTGCGGCGTTCTTTCAAAGCCACATCAGCCGAACGGGAGATTAAATTATCGCCAAAACCATGCGCAATCGCTGCCAAGGTTTTCATCGAACAGGGCGCAACCACCACGCCTTCGGTTTTAAACGAACCACTAGCAATTGGCGAAGCAATATCATTAATCCCGTGTGTAACATCCGCCAAGGCATACAACTCAGCCTTATCCATCTCTAGTTCGTATTTCAGGTTCACCAAGCCTGCGCTGGAAATCACTAAATGCGACTCCCATTCAGGCAAGGTTCGTAAAATTTGTAGCATACGCACGCCGTAAATCGCGCCGGTAGCACCGGTCATGGCGATAATTAAGCGTTTTTTGGTGTTCATAATAATCCTTGAAAAACAATACAGTGCAGGTGACAAACTACAAAATCAAAGCCATTTTATCGGTGGCGGTAACCAAAGCATCAATCATCTCCTCACCCTTGGCAATATGCCCCGAATTAGGCAAAACTACATATTCTGCTTGTGGCAAAGCCTGATGCAAACGCCAGCCGGCTTCTAATGGACAGGTCAAATCTTGTTGGCCGTGAATAATAATGGTCGGAATGGTTTGCAATATGCCGCAATTTTCGAGAATTTGGTTTTCATCAATGAAATAACCCTGCTTGGCATAATGCAGTTCCATTTGCACTTGTAATACATCGCGTTCACTCACTGGCTGTTCGCTATATTGAAAATCATTGCCTAGGGCCACTTGTCCGCCCCAAGCTTGCCATTGTTGCGCCGCTTGCTCGGCTAAAACCCGATTATCGCCAAATACACGCTCACAGAGCCGCGTTAAAACGTTTTCTGCAGAATCCGCTAAACAAGCCTGTAACGCCTGCCAGCGTTGCGGATAAATCCGGCTAACCCCGTTATCTGGGTGCAAAAACCAATCCATATCGGCTTGTCGCGCTAAAAACACCCCGCGCAGAATCATTGCCGAAACAGTTTGTGGATATTGTTGTGCATACAACAACGCCAAAGTCCCGCCCCACGAACCACCGAACAACAACCATTGCCGAATCCCTAATTGCTGACGAATTTGCTCCATGTCAGCGATTAGGTCTTGGGTTGTATTGTGTTGCAGCTCGCCAAACGGCGTCGATAAACCGCAGCCGCGTTGATCCATCAAAATAATGTGATAACGCTCTGGGTTAAAAAACCGACGATGGTCAGGTTTGGTTCCAGAGCAAGGACCGCCGTGCAGAAAAATCACCGGAATGCCGGCTGGATTGCCGGATTGTTCGACGTAAACGCGGTGATTGCTGTTGGTGGTTAAAAGGAATGTGTGGAATGGAGTGATTTCGGGGTAAAGGGTGTTCATGGTTATATCCGAGGCGGGTAATTAAGCATTGCCACTCCAACTAACATCTAGGGGCGCGAGAATATCAGCCACAATGACTTGTCCTTGTAGTTTTTCCAAGCGCTTTTGAGCCGCATCACATTTATTTTCAGCATAGTCTGGCTCAATACAATCAATGGTTTTACCGTTCTGAATTTGCTCGAGAGAATCAGGCAAATGTTGGTGTAATTTAGAATGCATGGTGGGGTTTGATTATGTACAAATAATGTTTGGATTGTAGCAGGTAGGGGGCGGTAAATATTTTGGCATAAAAAAGGGAAGGC
>JBEGMT010000043.1:0-5026 GCA_041182925.1 Pseudomonadota bacterium
GGTATGCACCAATTCCGGCTTACCGGTTTCTGGATTACGCCAACGGGCTTGCAAGCGACGAGCTTGGAAGTCTTTGAAATTACTGCATGAAGAAATCTCGCGGTATTTTTGCTGGCCTGGCAACCATACTTCTAAATCATAAGTTTTAGACGATGAGAATCCGGTATCGCCAGCGCACAACAACACTTTGCGATAAGGCAGGTTCAACAATTTCAGAATGTTTTCAGCATGAGCGGTTAATTCTTCATGGGCTTGCGCTGATTGTTCTGGAGCAACAATTTGCACCAATTCGACTTTTTCAAATTGATGCTGACGAATCATGCCGCGCACATCACTACCATAAGCACCCGCTTCACTACGGAAACAAGGCGAGTGGCAAACGTATTTCAACGGCATTTGCTTGGCATCGACGATGACATCGCGAACGATGTTAGTCACCGGCACTTCGGCAGTTGGAATCAGATAAAAAGTCGGGTCGTTTTGCACAGTGAACAAATCGGCTTCAAACTTGGGCAATTGGCCGGTGCCGCGCAAGCTGTCGGCATTCGCCATAAACGGTACATAGGTTTCCGAATAGCCGTGTTGATTAATGTGAGTGTCTAGCATCAACTGAATAATTGCCCGTTGCAGGGTGGCTAATTTGCCGGATAACACCACAAAACGGGCGCTGGCAATTTTCGCGCCTAGCTCAAAATTCATCCCCAGCGGCTCACCTAAATCAACGTGATCTTTTGGGGTAAAGTCGAAGCTGCGAATCTCACCCCAACGGCTGACTTCAACATTATCGTCTTCGCTTTTTCCAGCTGGCACCGCTTCATCAAGAATGTTTGGAATGCCTTCCATCAAAGCATTCAAACTGATTTGGATTTGATCCAATTCGCTTTCAGCAGTTTTCAACTGGTCGCCCAAATCAGCAACTTGGTCCAATAAGGGTTGAATATCTTCGCCTTTAGCTTTGGCTTGGCCAATCGCTTTTGAGCGCGTATTACGTTCGTTTTGTAAATCCTGAGTTTTAACTTGAATCTCTTTACGGCGATTTTCCAACGCCAAATAAGCATCTGCATCAAAGTTAATGCCGCGTCTTTTCAACTGTTGCTGTACAAATTCGAGTTCGCTTCTAAATAAACGAGGGTCTAACATGACAATCCGTCCTGAATTAAAAAAATAAACTAAAACCTAAACCTGCTTACCCAGCCATAAGCCCAACCACAAACTCGCGCCGCATACAGCAATATTGCTGACAAAGACTATCAACATCGCGCTTAAATGGGTTTCAAAAGCATGGCCGCTTTCTAACAAGTAAAGAATCAAATATAAACCAGATAAGGTGATAAATATCCCGCATAAAACCGTTATCAAAATCGCTCTATGCTCAATGGCAATCGCCAATTTGTGCATTAATACCGTAGCAACTAGGCCAATCAAAAACGCCCCAATACCATTGATAATGGTTAAAGCATAAGGAAATGGCCAATCGAAAATTCGCACTGCGCCTTGTCCATACACCAACAAACCACGGCCAGCCAGCAAACCTAACCAAATCGTCAATAAACAGCCGAATACGCTCACTACAATATTTAAACCGGCTTTACCAATTTGCCCTTGTTCCAATAGATATAAGGTATCCAAAGAAAACGAGGAGAACGTGGTAAAACCGCCAAAGATACCAACCAAAATCGCGCTACGGTATTCGGCGGCAATCGCAATGCGTTGCAAAATCAGGGTTTCGACCATCAACCCCATCAAAAACGAGCCTATCAAATTGACGGTTAAAGTGCCGTACGGAAAACCACGCCCTAGCCACAAGTAGACGCCATTGGAAGTTAAATACCTTAAAACCGAGCCCGCCGCGCCGCCGAGAGCGACTGCCAAAATTTGTAGCATTAGAATTTAAAAAAGTGTTGGCGATAATGTTTTAGCTCATCAATCGACTCGATGATGTCTTCCAACGCTTGGTGAGCAGTTTGCTTGGTGAAGCTGTCTTTCACTTGCGGTGCCCAACGAGCCGCCAGCTCTTTGACGGTCGAAACATCGAGATTACGGTAATGAAAATAAGCTTCTAGTTGCGGCATGTATCGGTACAAAAAGCGACGATCTTGACCAATGCTATTGCCACACATCGGCGAAGTATTGGCTGGCACCCATTTTTGTAAAAATTCGATGGTTTGACGCTCAGCTTCGGCGTCGCTAATGGTTGATGCTTTCACTCGATCTATCAAGCCGGATTGACCATGATGAGTTTGATTCCACTCATCCATCGCTGCTAAAGCTGCATCCGATTGATGCACCGCCAACACAGGCCCTTGCGCAAGAATATTGAGATTTTTATCGGTAATCACCGTAGCAATTTCAATAATCAAATCAGTATCAGGAATTAATCCGGTCATTTCCAGATCAATCCAGATCAGGTTTTCTGCATTTTGAGCCATTTTTTATCGCTTGATTTATTTAGGGGTTGCGGCAAATTGTAGCATTAGCTAATCTGTATCGCGAACCTTAACCCCTAACTTTCTGGCATTAATGAATACCTTTACTTACGTTTTTCTGGCAGCCTTCACCCTTTCTTACGGCGTTCAATTCTGGCTATCTGGCAGACAAAAACAATACGTTTTACAACATCGTGAACAAGTACCGACCGCTTTTAGCAGTCGAGTATCTTTAGAAGCGCATCAAAAAGCCGCCGATTACACCATCACCAAAAGCAAACTTCACGACATTGACAGCGCGGTCGGTATGGTGTTTTTACTGTTGTTGACCTTAGGCGGTGGCATTAGCTTAGTGTTTGATTTTTGGTCAACTTTTGAATTATCACCGTTAACCGCCAGCCTATCAGCAGTTGCAAGCATTTTCGTGATGATGACCCTGGTAGAAATGCCATTCAGCTTGTACCAAACCTTTGTCGTGGAAGAAAAATTCGGCTTCAACAAAAACACTGTGCCGCAATTTTTGAAAGACCAATTGTTATCAATCACTCTGACAATGGCGATTGGCATGCCAATTTTAGCTTTGATTTTATGGGTGATGGACAGCATCGGTGAATTATGGTGGCTCTACGCTTGGGGCATCATCATCAGCTTTTCTTTATTAATGAGCTGGTTATTTCCCACCGTTATTGCACCATTATTTAATAAATTCACGCCTATGGAAGATGGTCCACTAAAAGAACGCATCCAAGAGCTGTTACAACGCTGTGGCTTTAATAGCCAAGGCATTTTCATCATGGACGGTTCACGTCGCTCAGGTCACGGCAACGCTTACTTCACCGGCCTTGGCAACAACAAACGTATCGTGTTTTTCGATACTTTGGTCAACTCATTAGACGAAGAAGAATTAGAAGCGGTTTTAGCTCACGAACTTGGCCACTTTAAATGCAAACACGTCATCAAAATGTTGGTCACTTCATCGATCATGACCTTAATCAGCTTCGCCATCTTGGGCTGGTTAATCACTCAAAACTGGTTCTTTGAAGGCTTAGGTATCGCCAATCCCTCTAACGCTGCGGCATTATTAGTGTTTATGCTGGTTTCACCGGTATTCACCACGTTTATGCAACCGATCAGTGCTTACTTTCAACGTAAATTTGAATTTGAAGCTGACGATTTTGCGACTCACAACGCGCAAGGCAGCAAAATGATCAGTGGCTTGGTAAAACTGTACGAAGAAAACGCCAGCACCTTAACCCCTGATCCACTGTACTCAGCATTCCATTACAGCCACCCACCAGCGGCAATTCGCATCGCCCACATCGAAAACACCATGCGGTCAGCCTAATGTCGGCGCTAAGCGAAGGCTTAGTAGTTGCCCACCTTGGCAAAGGAATTGCCGTTGAGGTGGGCGAACAAACCATTTTGTGCCAAACACTACGCAAATTAGACACAGTCGTGGTCGGCGATCGAGTACTGATTTCACACTCAACCGTCGATCAAGGCCGTATCGAACAACTACTGCCGCGCCGTTCGGTGTTACAACGACCGTGTCGCGGCGACCAAACCCGCCCCGTTGCTGCCAATATCGACACCATATTCGTGGTGTTCGCCACCGAACCGGAATGTGATTTTTTACTGCTCGACCAATACCTGGCCATCTGCGAAAACTGCAATATAGACGCCGCGTTAGTATTCAACAAAATCGACCTGCCGTTTTCCGATCATGTCGAACAACAACTGCAGTATTACCAACAAACTTTGGGCTATAACCTATACCGCGTCAGTGCCAATCAAAACATCGGCATTACCGAGTTGCAACAAGTGCTAACCACTCAAACCAGCATGTTTGCTGGTCAATCCGGTGTCGGTAAATCCTCCTTAACCAATGCCCTATTCCCCAATAAAAACCTAAAAACCAATACGGTCTCCGCTACTACCCGCCACGGTCGCCACACCACCACCGCTGCCACCCTTTACCACTTACCCAACGGCGGTGATTTAATCGACAGCCCAGGCGTAGCGATTTTTGGCTTAGCTGATTTGACGGAAAGACAATTGGCTTGGGGCTACCGCGAGTTTCAAGCTTTTATTGGTCAATGCAAATTCAACGACTGCCGCCATGTCAATGACAAAGACTGCGCGATTCGCGGTGCGGTGGAAAATGGGGAATTAGCTGAGAGCCGCTATCAGCGGTTTTTGAAACTAAGAGAGAAAATGCCGCCAGGGAATCGGTTTTGAGTGATGTGCGATTGCTATTGATGCACAATCGGAATGTCGGAATGCATGTTAGTTTTGAGAATGCGATTCCCGTGCCAAACACGGGAATCGGTCAGTCACTGGTTTAGCGAGTAGCTAAACCTAACTATTCTTAGTGAGCAGCCAAGTAAATAGTCATCATTTCTTTGTAGAAAGCCAAAGTTGCTTTCAAAGAATTAACAGCGTTAGCGTCACCATTTTCAATTTCATCTTTAGCAGCTTTCAATTTGTCGCCAGCTTTTTGACGTAAACGCTCAGTTTGCTCATAACGGAATTCTTTTTGAGCTTGACGCACGTCGCTCAACAATTTTAAAACTTCAGCTTTATCGCCGCCTTTTTCAGCC
>JBEGMT010000044.1:0-8783 GCA_041182925.1 Pseudomonadota bacterium
GAATTACAAGGCTTCTACCCTTTATCAATGAGCTCACGCACCCAAGTTTACAAAGGTCGCTTGAACTCATTTGAAGTCATTCCGTATTTCGTTGATTTGTATGACACCGATCACGAAATCAGCACCCTATTCTTCCACACCCGTTTTTCAACCAACACCGCACCTGCCACCATGATGGCGCAACCGTTCCGCTACATGGCGCACAACGGTGAGTTGAATACCGACAAGAAAAACCGGCTGAGCGAAAATGCGATTGCCCGTCAAAACAACAAGCACGTTGTATTCCCATGCGGCCAATCTGACTCAGGTCGTCTTGACCAAACCTTAACCCGCCGCATCAACGAAGATGGCTTGGATATCGTCACCGCGATTTTGGCGATGATGCCGCCAGCTTGGGAAAACGACCCGACTTTGCCAGATGATGTTCGGGCAATGCTGGAATATTTCAGCTTGTACGAAGAGAAAAATGACGGCCCAGCGGCGTTGATTTTCAATGATGGTATTCGCGTCGGCGCCCGTTTAGACCGTTTAGGTTTAAGACCGTTACGTTCAGTGGAAACTAACGAATACTTGGCAGTGATGTCAGAGGCCGGTCAAATCGACTTCCCGGCTGAACAAGTGTTAAAACGTGGCCGTATCGAAGCCGGTGGCATGCTGTATTTCGACCACAGCACTGGCGAATCGTATGACAGTCATCAGGTTTTAAGCCGCTTAGCGAAACAAAAAGACTATAAAACCTTATTGGCACAAAGCTGTATTCACTTAACTGAATTACCAAAAGTTGAATTAGCAGAAATTTGCAACGCTCACGATTTAAGCATTGACCAACGTCACACCGCTTATTCGTTAAACCAAGAAAGCTTTAAATTCTTGCTCGACCCAATCTTACAAACTGGCTTGGAAAAAGTCACCGCGATGGGTTATGGCTTAACACCTAACGCTTTGAGCTCAGCCGAAGGCGGCATGTCGCGTTACTTTAGTCAACGCTTTGCGCAAGTCACCAATCCACCATTAGATTCATTGCGCGAAAGTGATGGCATGACTTTGCGTGTCGCATTGGGTGCGAAACCGACTTTTTCTGCCGAAAACAGCAAACAATTAGTGATTAACTCACCGATTTTGCAACGCACACAGCTTGAGCAAATTCGTAGACAAAGCCAAGTAAAAACCATCACTTTAGATGCGCTTTACACCCCTGATTTTAACGACGCCGATAAAAACCAAGCCGCTTTGGAATCGGCATTATTAGCAGTTTGCCAACAAGTTGAACAAGCCGCTTTGGACAACAACGGCATCATCATTCTAAGCGATGCCAGCATCAGCAAAGAAAAAGCCGCGATTCCCGCCTTATTGTTAATCGCTGCTGCTAACCAACATTTGGTTAAACAAGGCTTGCGTTTTAACTCATCAATTATCTTAGAAACCGGACAAGCCGCCAGCCCACACGATGTGGCGACTATTTTAGGTTTCGGCGCTTCAGCAATCTGCCCACTCAGCGTTCACAACCGTGTTATCACTGAATACGCAGACACTGCCGCACAGCAAAAAGCCTTATACAACTTCCAAAAAGGCATTGAAAAATCGTTGATGAAAACCATGGGCAAATTCGGCCTATGTACCGCAGAAAGCTATATCGGTGGTGAATTCTTCGAATCTAACTATTTAGATACCGACGAACCGCATTTAAAACCGTATTTCCCGAATATCCACGCTTCAGTTGGCGGTGTGCGTTATGCCGACATCGCAGCCAGTGCGACTGAATGGCATCAAAAAGCCCTGACCGTTACCAGCGAAAACGATATTCCATTCTTGGGTCTATTCAAAGAACGTAACGAAGGTGCAGGTCATACCTTTGGTAACACCGCGGTACGTGAGTACATCAATATGACTGACGAGGCGATTTTATACATCCCTCAACAACAGTCACCGGAAGTCAGCGATACCGCTTATCTGGATTTTGGTTACGAAAAACGTACCCCAGAACAAATTGATGCGTTTGGCGTCACCCCAGCTTATCGCAGCTTTACCCGTAACTTGAATCAAGAACGCATCAGCCGTCCAGCGGCATTGCGTGACGTGATGGAATTCCCAGTTGATGTCAGCAACGCGAATAGCCAAGCTGATTTTGACAGCATATTAGGTAGTCAAAACCTGCAAGGTAATAACAATTTCTTGGTACGTGGTTTAAGCGTTAAAGCAACCGATAAAGGCTTTGAAATCAGCTTAACTGAAAACAACAGCAAAGCACGTTTGGAGCAATTAGCCGCTCACTTAAAAGCGCGATTCAGTGCTATTGCATTAAGCATTAGCGAAACGGCAATCAGCGTTGAAAACAGTGACGACAAAGCGAACCATTACTTCAGCAATATTCGCCCAGCTCGCAACCGGATCGCGTTAGATAAAGTCCAACCTGCTCACCAAATTACCCCAACCTTCGCCTCTGGCGCGATGAGTCACGGTGCGTTGTTGGCAGAAGCTCACGAAGCAGTTGCTCAAGGCACTAACATTGCTGGCAGTATGAGCAACTCAGGCGAAGGCGGCGAGCATTCCAGCCGTTTCGGTACGATTCGTTCTAGCAAAATCAAACAGTTCGCTTCTGGCCGTTTCGGGGTTTGGGCTGGCTATTTAGCTGATCCAAATTTAGAAGAAATTGAAATCAAAATCGGCCAAGGTGCAAAACCGGGCGAAGGTGGTCAATTACCAGCCCCTAAAGTCTCGGTTGAAATTGCGGCCTTGCGCGGCGGCACACCCAAAGTTGAATTGGTCAGCCCGCCTCCACATCACGATACTTACTCGATTGAAGACTTAGGTCAGTTAATTCACGACGCCAAAGCAGCGCGCGTGAGAGTGATTGTGAAATTGGTTTCATCAGAAGGTATCGGTACCATTGCGGTGGGTGTCGCTAAAGCCGGTGCAGATGTGATTAACGTCGCAGGTAACACGGGCGGTACTGGCGCGGCAGCTGTTACCAGCTTGAAAAACACTGGCCGCTCACCTGAAATTGGTATCGCCGAAGTTCATCAAGCTTTAGCCTTAAACGGCTTACGCGAAAAAGTCACTTTACGTTGCAGCGCTGCCCATCAAAACGGCGCAGACGTGGTGAAATCAGCGATTTTAGGCGGTGACTCGTTTGAGTTCGGTACCACCGCATTGATGATGCTACGTTGCGTGATGGCAAAAAACTGTAACATTCGCTGCCCAGCTGGTTTAACCACTGCTCACGAAGAATTCAAAGGCGACCCAAGAGTGTTGGCGCAGTTCTTCATGAATTTAGCCCACGAAGTACGCGAAATTCTGGCCGAATTAGGCTACAGCAGTTTGCAAGAAATTCGCGGCAAAACTGAGTTATTGCATTTAGTTGATCACGCCAGCATGGTTGGTCAAATTCAATTGCAAAAACTGTTGGCCGAAGTCACCGAAATCAAAATCGACAAACCGGTTTATCTGGAAAAAGATTTTGCGATTGATGACCAAATCTTCGCCAAAGTGAAAAGCGAATTATTCGACAAAGGCCAAAGCAAAGTGGTTATTGAAGGCCCAGAATTCAAACTCAACAACCGTAACAAAACCGTTGGCGGTCAAACTGCTATCGATTTAGAACGTTTGTTGGCTTATGAATTGACTGCCGAACAAGTCGCGGCTTCTAAAATTATTTACACCAACCAACACGGTCGCCGCTATTTGGCTGATGACACTATCGTGGTTCGCACGCATGGCTCTGCTGGTCAAAGCTATGGTGCCTTCAATAACGATGGTATTCGTTTAGAACATACTGGGACTTGTAATGATGGTGTTGGTAAAACTGCTTGCGGTGGCACCATCGTGATTAAATCACCAGGCGGCGGCTCTAATCTGGCGGGTGAAAATGTTTTGATTGGTAACTTTGCCCTGTTCGGTGCTTCCGGCGGTAAAACCTTCATCAATGGCGAAGCCGGTGACCGTTTTGCAGTGCGTAACTCCGGTGCCATGGCAGTAGTCGAAGGCGTTGGCGATTTCGCTTGCGAATACATGATTAACGGTGCTGTGTTGAACTTGGGCGGCTTTGGTAAAGGCTATTGCACCGGTATGTCGGGCGGTAACGCTTACCAATATGACCCTGAAAACCGCTTACCAGCCTTGTATGACGATACTTCTGTCAGCATTCACAGCTTGACGGATGACACTGATGTCGCTGCCAGCCATGAACAATTCATTTTGTACATGCTAGAGCAACACATTGAGTACACCGGTTCTGAAAAGGCCAAAGCACTATTGGCGAATTGGGCAACTGAACGTCAACACTTCAAATTTGCCTTACCGTTGTGGTTGAATAGAACTCAAACTGCCGAATTCCTTAGCAAATCGATGGATCGTAAAGCCATGATTGAAGAGTTATCGGTCGAGTTTGCTCAACAACAAATTCAGTTAATCAAACAGGCTTATAAAACCAATACGCCGTTATTTGCGGGTGCAATCCCTGCTTATGGCGAAACCGATGCTGATTTGACCTTAAAACTGATTAACAGCTACGCGGTCATCGACAAAGCTCAACAAATCGCTAAAGATCAATTAAGCAAAGCTGGCCAACCCCTAAGCCAAGCATTGATTGATAAACAGGCCTACAAATTGGTAATGGAAAGACCTCGCAAGCTCCAAGATGCGCTGGTGAAAAACATCCGTGAAGCCTACAGCCAATACGATGACAGCCAATTGGCGGCATTGATGGCGGCTAAACGCTTGCAAGATTACAAAACCACTCTGATGTTGCGTGATGTTCAAAGCATTTATTCAATCGGTTCAACCGCTTGGATTATTGAACAAGACCACATCAACCGCCAAGCATTAGCGGATTTACCCTCTGTCGACAAAAACCTTGCCAGCCTAGAAAGCTTGGCAATCGTTAAAGATATGCTAGAAAGCCAATCAGCTTAATTAAGGCTAACGCTGGGATGATTTTTCATCCCAGCCCAAGGACATTTAAAGTGACCGGGGCCGATAAAACGGCCAAAAAATGGTAATAACATGAAAGCACCTTTTATCCCAGAAAACGCACCTTACAGTGACACTCAACGCGCATGGCTTGGCGGTTTTTTCGCAGGTATGCACAGCCACATGCTACAAAGCGCTGGCAGTGTTGACCAAAGCAACGCCCGCACTTTGCACATCCTCTACGGTAGCCAAACCGGCAATTCCGAATCGCTGTCACACGATGTCGCTAACAGCGCTAAAAGCCACGGTTTATTACCGGTGGTTAAAAGCATGGATGAAGTGGATGTCGCGCAATTAGCGAAAATGGACTATCTGTTGATTATCACCAGCACTTACGGCGAAGGCGCGATGCCTGACAATGCCGAAATGCTTTGGGAAGCGGCCAACAGCGATGCCGCGCCAAGACTGGAAAACGTCAACTATTCGGTATTAGCTTTGGGCGACACCAGCTACGACTTGTTCTGCCAAGCCGGTATCGACTGGGATAAGCGTTTAGAAGCCTTAGGCGCCAAACGAATTTTCGACCGCGTTGATTGCGATGTGGATTTTGAAGCGGCGGCTGAAGAATGGATCAGTGAAGTAGTGCCTTTGATGGCAGAAGGCGCCAGCACGGTTGCGGTAGTTGATACCAAGCCACAAGCTAACAAATCGGTTTATAACCGCAAAAACCCATTCCCTGCCAAGATGCGTGTCAATCGTATCGTCACTGCTTTAGATTCATCCAAAGAAACCCGTCATTACGAAATTTCGATTGCCGGCTCTGGTTTAAGCTACGAAGCGGGCGACGCTTTATGCGTGATTCCAAGCAACTGCCCAGAATTAGTCGCCAACATCATCAAAGCCTTAGGCTGCACCGGTAGCGAACAAGAACCGATTGCGGGTGAATTGATGAGCTTAACCGACGCTTTGCAAAGCCATTTTGAAATCAAATTGCCAAGCAAAGAACTGGTTGAAGAAATTGCTAAACGCTCTGGCGATCAACAACTCAACAGCATTTTAGCATCGGGCGATAAAGACCAATTATCCGATTACCTTTGGGGTCGTGATACCTTGGACTTATTGTTGCAATTCCCCAATGCCGAGTTTTCAGCGGCAGAATTTATTGCCCTGCTAAAACCTTTGCAACACCGCGCTTATTCGATTTCATCCAGCGGCAAAGCCCATCCAGACACCGTGCATTTAACCGTCGCCAGCGTTCGCTACGATGCACACGGTCGCAACCACAAAGGGGTTTGTTCGACTTATCTGGCTGATTTAGTTGGTGAAGAAACCGATGTTCGCGTGTTCTTTACACCAAACAACAACTTCCGTGTCCCTAACGACGACAGCTTGCCAATGATTATGGTTGGCCCGGGCACAGGTATCGCACCATTCCGAGCTTTCTTGCAAGAACGTCAATTCCGCAAAGCCAACGGCAAAAACTGGCTATTCTTCGGTGACCGTAACGCCAGCACCGATTTTATCTATCGTGAAGAAATCGAAACCATGCAAAACAGCGGCTTGTTAACCCGTTTGGATTTAGCTTTCTCCCGCGACCAAGACGAAAAAATCTACGTTCAAGACCGCATGAAACAAAATGGCGCTGAATTATGGGCGTGGCTGGAACAAGGCGGCTACTTCTTCGTCTGTGGTGACGCTTACCGGATGGCGAAAGACGTTGATAAAGCCTTACATGAAGTAATTCAAAAACACGGTAACAAAACCTTGTTGGAAGCGGTTGATTACGTCAATCAACTGAAAAAAGATAAGCGTTATGTGAGAGATGTTTATTAATAATTAAGCGAAAAATCTTGAGATGAGCTGAATCTCATCTCAAGAAACTCAAAAGCTAAACTACCTTATATTAATCAGACCAGTAAACACATATCCTTGGCCATGCACTGTTTCTATCGGTGCATCACAACCCAAATGATTTTTAATTTTGGCTCGCAATCGACGAACCAAGATTTCCATTCGCCGAGGGTCATATTCCGCAGGCTCTTGACCCAAGGCAATAATCAAATTGTCTTTTAAAACAAGCTCTGAAGGTGAATTGGCCAAACAAGCTATAAACGCCATTTCCAACTGAGTTAATTTCACTGAGATATGGTTCGGGGACTCAAGCAACCAGCTTGATACATCAAGAATCCACGAATTAATTGAATTAACATTTAAACGCCGACTCAAATTACGGATATTAGCAACCAATTCTTCTAATATCACAGGTTTAATTAAATAAACATCGGCACCTGCTTGTAATCCTATTAATCGATCAGATGATTCACTGCGCGCACTGGTGATAATTAAACCTTTATCTTGTAAATTAAACTGTTCCAATAGCATCAAGCCATTACCATCATCTAAACCTAAATCCAATACCAAAATATGAAATTGATGCGTCTGCATCCAACCTTTAGCCCCAGCTAAACTACCGACGCCATCAGCAATAAATCCCGATAAATTAAGATAAGTGACTATTGCTTCTTGCAAAGCAGGCTCATCTTCGACGACCAAAACATGAACTAGATTAACTTGTTGATCAAGCATGAGCATCTCTATCGTGTTTTAACCAAAGACAAAAACAACTACCACACCCCAAGGCACTGTTTAATTCAATATGCCCTCCATGCCGATTGATAATCCGCTTCACTAAACTCAAACCAAGCCCCAAGCCTTGAATTCGGCTTTCTGGATTAACCCGAAAATAATCAGAAAAAATCTGTTGTTGATATTTAGGCGCAATTCCTAAACCTTGATCAATCACCGCTATCCCGATCATACGAGTTTGCTGACGTATTTCGAGTTTAATCAAACTCTCAGCTGGCGAATATTTACAGGCATTATCAATTAGATTCTTCAAAGCCATAGTTAATAAATCAATATCAGCCGATAATTCAGTTAGATCTGAATTTAATTTCAGCTCAAATTGATACTCAGGATGTAACTCCGAATATTGTTCGATTAACTCACTTAACCAATTAGCCAAATTAATCGGCTTAATTGATAAGGTATGATTATCATCATGCAATCGCCCATCTTGCAACCATTTATCAAATAAATTATTCAAACGGGTAATTGTCAATTGAATAATTGGTATTCTTTTCGCCAGCGTCACATCACCTTGTTGATATTCTTTATCAATTAATGATAATTGACTGCGAATAATCGCTAATTGATTACGAAACTCATGGGGAAATTAAAGCACCAAAACGAATATATTGAAGCCTGATTTGTTTTTCATTGGCCAGGGATGCTTCCAACGCCAAAGTCCTTTCTTTAACCTGTTGCTCAAGATGCTGTTCTGAAATCGTTAACGACTCCACTAAAGAACGTTTTAGCGCCAATGCTTGTTGCTGATACTGCAATTTTTGCGCGCTTTCCTGATTAATCCTTTCAGCCAAGGCAAATGCTAAAAATAACATCTCAAACCCAGAAGCAATTTGCACAGCATAAGCCGTCACAATATTAGTCGGCAGCCAATCTAATAATCGTAGCGTCGCGACTATCACCCCTACCGACAAAATACTCCAGGCTAATAAAAAGAACCGGTAGCTAATCTGACCAGCAACCATTAGCTTGATTGGCGTAATAATCACCGTCGGTACAAATAAAATTGACAATAACAACATCAGATTAAGCAAACTAACAATTGAATAATGCCAATAAATACTCAGTGCCAATAACCCTGCAATCAACCCAAACCCCAATATCAGGAAATTAATAAAAATATGAGTTTTAGGTGCTTGAACCTGGGTTTGGAGATAACGCTGAGTAAAGACAGCAGCAAACACCCCGCATACGCTCAACAGCGTCGATTGCGACACCCGATTCCAATC
>JBEGMT010000045.1:0-3775 GCA_041182925.1 Pseudomonadota bacterium
GGCAAAAGAAGAAGCCTTGCAAGCCAAAGAAGAAGCCTTGAAAGCCAAAGAAGAAGCCTTGAAAGCCAAAGAAGCAGCCCTTGCCGAAATCGAACGATTAAAAGCTTTGCTGGAAAAAAGCCAACTCAATTAACTAAATCCCTGTTGCTCATCATTCTAGGTGCGGACGTGCAATGATGAGCAACAGATTGAAAACGAACAACAACGTTGGTTAAACTTTTTTAAAACCGGCGAGCAGTTAAATGACAACGGCTTACCGGACTGGATGACCACCACCGAAATGAGGCAAGCCATGAGCACATTGCAGCAATTTTCAGAAAAAGAACGCGATTACCACGCCTATCAAGCTCGGCTGAATTACCTCCGCCAGCAAGGGACGATTGAGTGGGAGCGGGATAACGAGCGGCAAGCTAAAGAGGAGGCTTTGCAAGCTAAGGAAAAGGCCTTGCTAGCTAAAGAAGCTGAGCGGCAGGCTAAAGAAGAAGCCTTGCAAGCTAAAGAAGAAGCCTTGCAAGCTAAAGAAGCAGCCCTTGCCGAAATCGAACGATTAAAAGCTTTGCTTGAAAAAAGCCAACTCAACTAGCATCGTTCCAACGCAGAGCGCGAGAACGAAAAAAATCCAAACCACAACGCAAAAAAAGGGGCCCTAAGCCCCTTCTGCCTACCCGCTTAACTGGCGCAGATATGACTCTATTGAATCAACGAGTCAATTAACAACTGCAAGCTGGCAGTGTTGTGATTATAGACCTCATAGCTATACCCAAAATCCTCTAATTAACCCAACTCCTTGCACACATAGCGGTTTGCCTGGCATACGCCATCCAATTCAATCCATCGCATAAAAGCCGCTTTCGACGCTACACAAACCCAAACAACGCCCCAGTTATCAGCCAACCAAACAACTAAACCATCACAATTTCCAACATTATTTTTCTAATTTTTACTGTCATGTAAATTTTTGTAAAATAAGCAATGGAATTCGTAGTATCCTAAACCACGAAAAAGCGGCTAAAGTTTTACGTTAAAAAACCGTTAAATCAATGTAGTTAATAAGCAACAGATTATAGCTGTTTGAATTCATGCATTGATCACAGCGAATGGAAACAAAGAGGGTAAGTCATGACGATATTAGTCACAGGTGGGGCAGGTTTTATTGGCAGTAATTTCGTATTAGATTGGTTAAATGCATCCGATGAGCCCGTTGTTAACCTCGACAAACTCACCTACGCCGGCAACCTTCAAAATCTAGCCAGTCTTAAAGATGACGCAAGACATCAGTTTATACAAGCCGACATCAGCGATTACGATTTGGTCTTAAAACTATTGCAAAACCATCAAATACGCGCCGTTATCAATTTTGCCGCCGAATCCCATGTCGATCGCTCAATCCACGGTCCCGAAGATTTTATTCAAACCAACATTGTCGGCAGCTTTAGATTACTAGAAGCCGCACGCCATTATTGGCATAGCCTCGAGACCAATGCAAAAGCTGCCTTTCGCTTTCTGCACGTTTCCACCGACGAAGTTTACGGCTCACTCGACAAAACCGAATCACCCTTTACCGAAAACCACCAATACCAACCCAATAGCCCCTATTCAGCCAGCAAAGCCGCCAGTGATCACCTAGTTCGAGCCTATCACCATACCTACGGCTTACCCGTGCTGACCACCAATTGCTCAAACAACTACGGCCCCTATCACTTTCCGGAAAAACTCATCCCGCTCTGCATTCAAAATGCACTAGCCGGTAAAGCCTTACCGATTTATGGTGACGGCCAGCAGATTCGCGATTGGCTCTATGTAAAAGATCATTGCAGCGCCATCCGCCGTGTGCTCGAAGCAGGGCAACCAGGCGAAGTCTATAACGTCGGCGGTTGGAACGAAAAGCCCAATCTCGACGTTGTTCATACCCTATGCAAGATTCTCGATCAATTAAAACCGCGTGCCGATGCTGTTTCTTACGCCAGCCAGATTACTTACGTCACTGACCGGCCCGGACACGATCGCCGCTACGCCATCGACGCGAAAAAACTACAACAACAATTAGACTGGAAGCCCGCTGAAACTTTTGAAACCGGTATCCGTAAAACCGTCGAATGGTACTTGGCTAATCAAGATTGGGTAAGCAACGTCCAATCCGGCGAATATCAAGCCTGGATGACACAAAACTATACCAATCGTAATGCGAAAGCAGCGTAGTTCAGTAGGGTGGATAAGCAAAGCGCATCCACCATGTTGGCCTTCGCGGTGGATGCGCTTTGCTTATCCACCCTACAACGAATTTATAACCCAATAGCATTGTTATTAAAGACACTTTATGAGCATCACACGAAAAGGCATCATTCTCGCCGGTGGATCAGGAACCCGTTTGTACCCCGTGACCAAAGCAGTCTCCAAACAACTACTGCCTATCTACGATAAACCGATGATTTACTACTCGCTAAGCACCTTAATGCTGGCTGGGATTCGCGACATTCTGATTATCTCAACCCCACAAGACACCCCCTTGTTTCAACACCTACTCGGTGATGGCAGCGATTGGGGAATTAATCTCCAATATGCCGTGCAGCCTAGTCCAGATGGCTTAGCCCAAGCGTTTATTATTGGTAAGGAATTTATAGGCCATCATCCCAGCGCCCTAGTCTTAGGCGACAACATTTTCTACGGCCACGATTTCCAACAACAATTAAAAACCGCCGCCCAACAACCGCAAGGCGCCACCGTCTTCGCCTACCATGTACACGATCCAGAACGTTACGGTGTGGTCAGTTTCGATGAACAAGGCAAAGCCATCACCTTAGAAGAAAAGCCGCGCCAGCCAAAAAGCAATTACGCCGTCACAGGCCTGTATTTTTACGACAACCAAGTCATCGACATCGCCGCCAACCTGAAACCATCGCCACGCGGCGAACTGGAAATTACCGATGTCAATCGAATCTATCTCAATCAACAACAACTAGCTGTCGAAATTATGGGGCGCGGTTACGCCTGGTTAGATACCGGCACCCACGAAAGCTTAATCGAAGCCAGTAACTTTATCGAAACCATCGAAACTCGTCAGGGCTTAAAAGTATCTTGCCCAGAAGAAATTGCTTTTCGTAGCGGCTGGATAGATGGCGAGCAAGTTGAAAAATTAGCCGCACCACTGGCAAAAAATGTCTATGGGCAATATTTATTGCAATTGCTAACAGAAAAAAAGGTTTATTAATGAAAGCAACCCGTTTGGAAATTCCCGAAGTCATATTGTTCGAGCCAACAGTATTTGGCGATGAACGTGGTTTTTTTTATGAAAGCTTTAACCAACAAACCTTTAATCAATTAACCGGATTAAATGTGCAGTTTGTTCAAGATAACCATTCAAAATCCCAAAAAGGCGTATTAAGAGGTTTGCATTATCAATTGCCACCGAAAGCCCAAGGTAAATTAGTCAGAGTGGTACAAGGTGAAGTCTTTGATGTTGCGGTTGATATTCGCCAAAACTCGCCAACCTTTGGTCAATGGGTGAGTGCGATTTTGTCATCAGAGAATAAGCAGCAATTATGGATACCAGAAGGGTTTGCACATGGGTTTTTAACTTTATCGGAAACGGCGGAGTTTTTATATAAAACTACGGATTATTATGCGCCGGAGATGGAGCGGTGTATTGTTTGGGATGATGATGCGTTGGGGATTGATTGGCCTTTGGATAAGCAGCCTCTGTTATCGCCTAAGGATAATGGTAGTGAACTTAATTGTTTCTTGCGTGATAAATTTTTGTAATTATCTATATTAGATG
>JBEGMT010000046.1:0-3304 GCA_041182925.1 Pseudomonadota bacterium
ACTAGCCGGTGATGTTTGCCAAAATTTTGCTGGCAATACCAGCTTGGCAGAGGCGGTTGATTTATTGTCTTTAGCCGATGTGGTTGTCAGTAATGATTCTGGTTTGATGCACGTTGCAGCGGCGCTGGATAAAAAAGTCATCGCTTTATACGGCTCATCCGATCCTAATTTCACCCCGCCATTACACGCTGATGCGAAAATTCTTACGCTGAATTTACCTTGCTCACCGTGTTTTAACCGCGAATGTCCATTGGGGCATACCGAATGCCTAGCTAAAATCGAACCCGCCAGCGTGATGGCTGCGATTGACGCTTAAATCATCATGAAAATTGCCATCGTTAAATTATCAGCGCTAGGCGATATTGTTCACGCTATGGTCGCTTTGCAATTTATCAAAGCGGCCTATCCGCAAGCCGAAATCGATTGGATCGTCGAACAGCGTTTTGCCGAACTGCTGGCCAATAATCCCGACATTAACCAACTGCTAACGGTTAATTTAAAAGGTCTAAAAAACCAAAAATCCGGTGTTTGGGGCGAACTCGACAAAATCAAAGCCTATGCCCAACGCTCATACGACTTGGTGATTGATGCCCAAGGTTTAATTAAATCAGCGGTGGTAGCAAGATTGTTGTCGAAACACTGCGCAGGCTTTGATAAACATTCAATCCGCGAATCAGTCGCCGCTTGGTTGTATAAAACCACCGTTGCCTGTCGGTATGATGCCAACACTATCGACCGCAATGTCGCGGTGCTGACTCAGCCTTTAGGAATTAGCGTCAGCCAACAGCAAATTATCGATAAACAGCCGTTTTTGTTTTATCAACCCGCAGCTGCCGCCATTGACGACTATTTCATCGTCGGACAACAGCAAGTCTTGTTAGTAATAGGTTCGACATGGCCTAGCCGCAATTACCCGAAACAACATTATCTGGAAGTGGTGCAAGGTTTAGCCGCAAATTGTCTGATTTGTTGGGGTAGTGAACAAGAGCGGCAAGATGGGGAATGGATCGCCGAACGCAGCGACGCAAAGCTACTGCCAAGGCTAAATCTGAACGACCTTAAAGCTTTGATTGCCAAACTGGATTTAGTGATTGGTAACGACACCGGCCCAACTCACATGGCTTGGGGACTTAATCGACCGTCAATTACTTTATTCGGCCCGACGCCGATTAGTCGCGTGTACCAGACCCCGATCAACCAAGTTCTAAAATCACCGTCTATCGTTAATCCCTTCAAATTGAATAAAAACGATTTTTCAATTAAAGACATTCCAGTAGCGCAGGTGTTGGCGTGTGCTAAAGAATTATTGGCTGAGTAGCTTTTATTGCCTCGCTAACCCAGCCAAACCGATCAGTGTTATCTTCTTCTCGATTTTAGATTGTTGATACCATGATTATTAGCACGTTGTGCAACCTGAGCAACCTGCTTAGAGTAAGCAAGTGCTTTTTCTTTGGGGGGCATAGTAAATAAATCAGTCCAAGCCTGACCACCACGGTTAGCAATAGCTTGCGAAAAATCTTTAAACAAGGTGGTTGCCGAGGAGGCGGCTTGTGGCGGAACTCGGTATTCTTTGGTCAGATAATAAGACACCTGTAATAAATGTGCTCTTTCTCGGCTATTCAACTTAATCAGATTCTTATTTTTCTTGTCATAAACGTAATAAGAAGTCAGCATCAAAATGCTCAGGCCCAAAAATTTGGTCCATAGCAATGTATAAGCTTTATCGTCATACAGTTTGTTACCTTTGCTTAGAATAGCCTCTGTCTTGCTCATCATTATCCTCATTTAGTCGTTGTTATAGTTTTATGACTTAATTAAACCAATCTCTGGATTGGTTCAGTGGTGCATTGTAAAACAGCTTACCACGCAGATGCTTGATTTGTCGGTGAATGACGAGGTGAAATTGTAAGTTGTTGTTTAGCGTCTAAGGGTAATCCATGTAAAATAAAAGTAATCAATACAGGAGCGATGTTATGACTGCTATTACATTTGATACCTTGAAGTTTGCTAATACTCTTAAAGCGGCAGGCGTGCCATCAGCTCAAGCGGAGGCTGAAGCCGTTGCGCTTTCTGAAGTACTTGAAATTAATTTGAAAGAATTGGCTACCAAAGAAGATTTGCAGCGTGAAATCGGCTCACTGCGTCGTGATATAGATGCTAGGTTAATTCAAGTGGAACAGCGACTTATCATAAAACTAGGGGCGATGATGGCGTTATCTATTGGGCTTGTTGCGGCTTTGGTTAAGTTGTTGTAGCTATCGAGCGAGGATAATTCATATGGCTCCCCTGTTTCCAAAATTAGAATACGCCATCACGTTGGATATAAAGGTGAGATGCCTTGCTTGTCTGCACAATCTATTTTGGACGCATATTTAGAGTATCAAGATACCGGTGAATGAGTTTTTAACCAGTCCTTCAAAGCTTCATCCATTCGCGTTTGCCAGCCTTTGCCACTGGCTCGAAAAGCCTGTAATACGTCAGCACTAAAACGAATCGCAATTTGCTCTTTAATCGGTTGGCGGTTTTTTCCGCGTCGAGCCGGTGACGTAATTAACGCAGTTTCCCAAAAGGCGTTAACAGCATCCTCATCATTAGGGTTATAAACATCTGATTCTGTATCCCATAAAACAGGCGCATCATTCGATGCTTCATGTTGAACTTTGCTCCAATTGGTTTTGCTGGAATTTGGCATAACGAAACGAATTCGCTCCTGTTTTGATGCTCGGCGTAACGAAATAACGCGAATTTGCTGGTCGCGTTCGACATAAACTAAAACCAAAACCACCCCCATTATTTCAACTAACGCTATATCCATTTGTCGTTCCTCGATGTTACGAGGTGAATGTAATGTGATTTTGTTGGGTGAGTTATAGACTAAAAACGCATCAGCCAAATCTAAACCGTGTTTTTCAAGATTGGCTTGGCGTTTGCTTTCATCTATAAATCAAGTCTGTAGCACGCTAATTGTCGTTAATCGGTCAGGATAGTTGACGTGGGACAGCGCATCTTGTTGAGTTGTTGGCGGCAATCACAAAAGGCATCACGATAATGTTGGCATTATTTGCTAATATTTGCCAGAATCACGCATCATCTTTCAGACGGATTTACCAATGGCTACTATGAATATTTCATTGCCCGATCAATTACGGGATTGGGTTCAAATGCAGATAACTGCAGGCACCTATGCCAGTAGCAGTGACTATGTCAGGGATTTGATTAGGCGCGACCAAGAAAATCGAAAAATACAGATATTGCAAAATGCCATTACTGCTGGGCTTAACAGTAATATTAGTCAGCTATCCAC
>JBEGMT010000047.1:0-4836 GCA_041182925.1 Pseudomonadota bacterium
CCACTATTAGGAGCTACTTGCCCAACAAATAACCTTCGGCGTTGACCTTAATTGATTCATCAATCAGCAACTCGCCTAATTCATCCATGGCTTTACGATAGACACGGCGCTTGAAATACACCACATCTTTCAGCGGATACCAATAATCAACCCAGCGCCAGTTATCAAACTCTTGCTTGTGACCACAATCAAAACGCACATTATCTTCATCGGTCAGCAAGCGCAGAATAAACCAAATCTGCTTTTGACCGATGCACAGTGGCATGGAGTTTTTGCGGATATAACGATCTGGCAACTTATAGCGCAGCCAGTAACGAGTGCGGCCTAAAAGTTCTACGTGTTCAGCACGCAAGCCGGTTTCCTCCCACAATTCCCGATACATCGCTGTTTCTGGATCTTCGTCACAATCAATCCCGCCTTGCGGAAATTGCCACGAATTAGCGCCTTTACGCTTCGCCCAAAACACACGACCCTCGTCATTGCAAAGGATAATCCCGACATTCGGCCGGTATCCTTTCGAGTCTATCATGTAAAAAACCTGTATTATTTGCGACTAGATTTCAATTGCTAGATAAGAATTGAAAGCTGCCGACCATTAAAATGAATGGTGCAATTGTTCCACAAATTAGCGGTGGAAGCCACAAGCCGCTTTGTTTTTATTTATTTCTACAGGTTGACCGTGAGCTTAGCGATTTTTGATCTCGATAACACTTTGATTGCCGATGACAGCGATTATTTATGGGGCCAGTTTTTGGTTGATCGCGGCATTGTCGATAAAGACCAATATGAAAACGCCAATAAAAAATTCTACGAAGACTACAAACAAGGCTGTCTGGACATTGTCGAATTTTTAAATTTTTCTCTGGCGCCATTAGCCAAACACGATGCCGAGCAATTACATCAATGGCGTGAAGAGTTTGTTGAACAATTAATCAAACCGATCAAATTGGAAGCCGCTCAAGCCTTAGTGGACAAACACCGTCGTCAAGGCGATACCTTGCTAGTGATTACCGCCACCAATCGCTTCGTGACATCACCTATAGTCGAGCTATTTGGCATTGATAACTTGTTGGCAACCACACCAGAATTTATCGGTGGTCAATACACCGGAAAATTTAACGGCATTCCCTGTTATCAAGAAGGCAAAGTTAAACAACTCAATGATTGGTTGGCTAATTCGACCGAATCGTTAGAAAACAGCTGGTTCTACAGCGATTCGCATAACGACTTGCCATTACTGCGCTTAGTCGATAACCCCGTCGCGGTTGATCCAGATGACAAATTACGCGAAGCCGCGCAACAAGCGAATTGGCCAGTGATTAGCTTAAGAAACTAACTTAACCGATGTGGCCGCAGCCCAAAGGTATTGAAATTCAGCATAAGCCTGCTGGGCTGCCCTAGCAGGTTGATCTTGTGTTTTGGCTTTAGAGATTGCAGATTGAAAAATTTCAATATAACCAACGCTCAAAAGCCAGAGGTAGCTTGTTCAGAAGCGCCCTTCTCTCCCGCCAATTGGGCATAAACTTGTCCATGTGCGCTCGAAAACGCTCATTATGCTTGCGCTCCAGTAAATGAACCAGCTCGTGGACTAGAATATAATCTAAGCATTCTGGCGGTTTTTTTGCCAATTCCAAATTCAACCAAATTCGCTTAGCAGCTGAATTGCAGCTACCCCATTTAGTTTTCATCTGCTTAACACGCCAATCAGCAACTTCAACATCCATACGTTGTTGCCATTCACCAATCAATTTTTCAACCCGAGCTTTAAGCTGAGCGCGATAAAACGCTGTTAAAACCAAGCTTCGATTCTCAACAGACGTACCGGGACTAACAAACAAATGGATTTTGCCACCGAATACTTTAATTTCATGCCGACCAGCCCGTTGAATTACATTTAACCGGAGGCGTTTCCCCCAGTAGTAATGACATTCGCCGCTGACCATCTCCCGATCCGATTGCCGGGGTTGGGCTGCAAAGTCGCGTTGTTGCTTTTTAATCCAAGGAATTCGACTAATAACAGCCATACGAACTGCGGTGTCGGTCATCTGTTCTGGCACAGAAACCCGAATGCGACCATCAGGTGGTAATACACTGATATGCAGGTTTTTAATCGGTTTGCGATTAAGTTGCAGTGATAACGAACCAATCTGCACCTGCGGCATTAGTGATAATCCTTCTGGGCTTTAGCCAAATCCATCACGCTGGCAATATCGATGTCATAGCCTGCGGTTTCTTCGCGTACGGCATTGGCGATTTCGCGTTCCTTAAAACGGTCACCCACCCAATCGGCTTTTTTGGTGTAACGAATGGCGCTATCGATCTTGGTCGCCAACACTTCATCCTGGCCAAAGTTATCGTAAAACGCCCGTTTGGCTTGGGTATCCAGTGACGATGGATAGCTGGCGCTGGCCTGTTCAGGCCGTATCACTTGGCGGGACAACTCGCGAATGCGTTGCAAGTATTCCTGATAGTCGATGGCCTTTTGCCGACGCTGCTTGATCAACTCATCCAGCAACACCGACATGTGTTCGTAGTATTTAGGGTTGACCGGGTTTTCATCAACAATGGCACGGCGCACATTGTTTTCGATGGTTTCGGCCATGGCATCCTGATTGTTACGGATGCTTTCGGGTAATGACTCGGTTGCTTCGACACCTTTTTCAACAATCAGCTCAATCAGGCCCAGCTCTTCAAAATCCATCAACTGTTCGCTGTCATCGGCGCGTATATACATATCCAGCAAATGCCGCATCGCCGGTTCGAAGCGTTTCATATCGATCAAGTCGCCACTGGCCAACTTCACCTCGTCACGGACCTTTTCGTAATGCGCGATTTCGACGCGTATCTGCTCGGCTTCAGCACTGCTAAACCCGGCCTGCAGCAATTCGTTGGCGATATTGGCAAACGCACGGATCAGCTTGGCGACATTTTGATACAGCGTCAGTCGCAAGGCTTCTTTTTCGCTGAGCGCCTCTTGATTTACCCCAGATTCACCGCAGAAGTAATGAATGTAGTCTTGCGTAGCCCGTGGCGCTTTAACGGGTTCGCAGAGCGCGCGAACCATTTCCAAGGCATTGTCTAAATCCAGTCGAGCCTGTTCTAGGCGATCTTTCAGCAATCCAGCCACATCCTCCTTGTCGTAGCCGTCAAATGCACCTTGGGTATAGTCGGTTATTGCCTTATCCAACGAACGAAACAAATCCTTGTAGTCAACGATATAGCCATATTCCTTATCATCGCCGTCTAAGCGATTAACGCGGCAAATAGCCTGAAACAGATTGTGATCCGCCATTTGCTTGTCGATGTACAAATAGGTGGCAGAAGGCGCATCAAAACCGGTCAGTAATTTATCCACCACAATCAGCAAACGCATCTGACCAGGCTCCTCAATAAAGCGCTTTTTAACGGCTTTCTCAAATTCTTCAACACGACTTGCAGCTGCATCTTCCGGCTGTTCAAAGTAATCGGCCAGCATCTTGCGGTAGATGTCGTATTTGAACAATTTCTCGGTCAAACCCTCGCCGGTTTCTTCGCCTTTGATGCTGGTCGCTGTGGGCTGAAAGCTGGTGACAATCGCCACTTTACCGGCCAAATCCGACTGGCTGAACATTTCATAGGCCTTGCAAGCCTGATAAACACTGGCACACACCAACATGGCATTGCCGTAGCCATCCATCAATCGGGGCTTGGTGTCCATGTCCAACAGAATGTCATTGACGATTTGCTGCAAGCGCGACTTGCTGGATAACACTTTTTGCAAGGTGCCCCATTTTTGCTTGAGCTGGGTTTTGGCAAGATTCGATAAGCCACGGGTTTTAGCTTCAAACCATTCATCGACTTTGTTTTGCGAGGTAATGTGTTGATCAATATCCCTCGCCTCATAGCGCAAATCCAACACCACGCCATCGGCCACCGCTTCATCAAATTTATAGGTATGAATATAGGAGCCAAACACCTCAATCGACTTCTTTTTATCCTTTTTCATCAGTGGTGTACCGGTAAAACCGATAAACATCGCATTTGGCAAAATAGCCTTCATCGCCTCATGTAATTTGCCAGATTGCGTGCGGTGACACTCATCGACAAACACGAATAAATCGCCTTTAGGCTTAAAATCTTGGGGTAACGATTTTTTCAGCTCCGCAATAAATGCATCGGTCGCACCATCCGCCTCACTATCAGATTGCCGACCGAATTTATGCACCAAAGAGCACACCAACCAAGGATTGGGTTGGTTTAAAGTGGCTACCAAATCAGCACCGCTTTTACTGCGATAAATGCCTTCTTCGACACCGGTAAAGACTTTTTCAATCTGTTCATCCAGCTCGGTACGATCAGTAACAATCAGCACGCGACTGTCTTTAACATTCTCGCGTATCCATTTAGCCAACCAAACCATGGTTAAGCTTTTGCCGGAACCTTGTGTATGCCAAATAATGCCGCCTTCACGCCTTGCGATATGCTGCTTAGCGGCAGCAATGCCAAAAAACTGATTATGACGACAGGTTTTTTTGATACCAGAATCGAAAACGATAAAGTCATGGATGATTTGCAAAAAACGCTGTTTATTGCAGAGGCGGCTTAAATGAAAATCCAGCTGATGCGGGTAGTTATGCTCAAGCGCTTCTTTCCATTCCAGATAATACTTTTCGGCGGTTTCGATGGTGCCATAACGTAAACCTTGGCTATCGTTACCGGCCATGACCAATTGTTGAGTGGTGAAAAAATTACGGATGAAATCTTTTTTCTGGTTATCCAGATTCTGGCGTATGCCTTCGGCGATTGATACCGACGAGCGTTTCAACTCAAGAACACCCAAAGCAATGCCATTAACGT
>JBEGMT010000048.1:0-2728 GCA_041182925.1 Pseudomonadota bacterium
ATCACAACGCACGATATAGGCTTTGCGTTTAACAGGCTGTTGCTCTAGTTTGATCACGCGCTTGGCAATAAATTGTTGATGAAGTTTTTGATAGTTTTGACAGCGAAGAATGGAATCGACGTTCTCCAAGCGATGAACATCAGTCCCAAATTCATCAACCCATGCACAGGCTACTTGTGGATTAGCAGACTTGAAATGAGTATGCAAAGTCCAACCGGCTTGATAAGCATTAAAAAAACCTTCAGCTAATGCCGGTGGAATCGTTGCTGAGGAAATCATGACTTTTCGGCCCAACATCCCCGCTAAATGAATTAAGCGGCCAATCGCAATTAAATCTTTACCATCAAAATCATCGACCTCATCAATCACTAAGTCTGACGACAATAAACGCAAACTAGGCAAAATATACTTACCGCCACGGGTCGTTTCGGTAGCCGCAATGATGTGATCGATAGTGCAAGCTAAAACAGGCTTATACAAAAAAGCTTTATTATTCTCGGCTAATTTAGGTTTGTATTTGGGAATGATGGCGTCCAAAAAGTCAGCGGTAGGTGCATCGGCATAATCTAACTCTTCGCTTAACAAAGCTTCTAAAGACTCTGAACCCGACGCCTCAAAATCTGGTTGTTCATCGATTGTTAATTTGGCTTTTTCGTGGAGTTCTTTAACAGCAGATGAACCAATTAATACTGCGAGTTCGTCATTTTTTAAGCCAATACGCTCCCGATATTCATCACCCGTTTGTAGGGTTAAAGTACGCAACCCTAAAGCCAGAATGAAACGCAGACTTTCGCCATCATCCGATAAGGCTCGCATGATTTTGGCGTTGGCAATGGTTTTACCGCAGCCGGTACTCGCCATATTGACAATAAACCAACCATAACCTTTATCGTTTAAGCTTTGCTGTTCGGTTTTAAGGTAGTTAATTTTTTCAACCGCCTTGTCTTGCCATTGATAACCATCGGGACTTTTTTGTTTTAGGTTTTTAATGTCATAAGCCTTATCCATATCGGTAGTAAAGCGCGATAGGTTTTGGCTGATACGCATGGCGTGATCACTAACATTAACCAAATGTTCATCCAATTTTTGCTTGGGCTGTCGTTCATGATCGGTATTGGCAAGCAACGAAATTTCAGTTTTCCAATTCTTGTCAGCATCGCATGAAGAATAATAGTGATCACCCAACATCAAACATAACCGAGCATGATGTAACACTAAGCGATAAGCACCATTGTCTAGCAACTGTTGAATTTGAGGTTCAAGCGGCAGTAATTTTGCAGACCACTTTTTTAATTGTTTAAGCCAAGGTGTTGACTGACTAAGTAAGCCTTCTTGAAACTCAAAGCAGGCTTTCAGGCGTTTTTCATCATCATATTTATTTTGGTAACTCCATGAAGCAGCAATACTTTTCAACATTCCTTGCAAGCTTTCCCTAGCTTGCTTATCTTCTAATCTTGGATTAGCACTAGAAGGCAATCGATGATGGGTCAGAATTAACCAGCCAACCAGTTGGGCTATCGGTGGCAAGCCATCCAATGGCTTAAGATTGTTACCTGCAACAATTTGTTTAAGCGTTTGCTCGCTAAATTCGCCGCTCGCTAATAGCTGTAACCAAGCTTCATCGGTATTACCGGCTTGTTGAACCAGTGCATTGAGCAGCAAGCATGAAATCCATTCGTGACGTAATGGATCGCCTAATCTGCTATTGGTTTTTAATTTACTTTGGAATAGCGCAGTCGCTTTGCCCCAATCATGCAATAACGCTGCAATCGCCACTAAAGCCTTTATAACCGGCAAATATTGCCAATCGTTTTCCCATTCACTATTCATCAAATTTTTCCGTGTAGTGTTTACCGGCACTATCCCCTCCGCATTAAATCGCTTCCGATTCCCCACAATCCAAACCAATTCACTCCGGCTTCTCGACCGTATCCAATGACAGGCTATAGCTGTGTTTTTAGTGGCGGTTTTGCGTAGCAGGGTTTTCACCGCAATCAAGCCGTCTTCGGTAATCACGGTTTGCCAAGTGTTGTCGCCAATGCGGTTGGCAAAGGCGTCGAGTACGCGGCGGGTACGGTTAAGGGCTTTTTTTTCACATTGGCTAACAAAGGTCACCATCATGACCAATCACCTCGCAAAGCCTGTTGTTTGACTTGTTCAAACATAAAGTCGAGGGCTTTGTGTTCGGTGAACTTTTGCAAAATTTGTTGGCGAAATTCCTGTTCGGTGATTTTTTCTTTGGCGCAAACAAACGCCCAAGGCAGAACAATGGCGTCTTTGATTAAATCGGCAACGTCGAACACTAAGGCTCCGCGTCGCGTTTTGCCATGCATGACGGCGAAACCGTGTGGAATGCCAAGCACCCAAAGCGTGGTGGCGGCGAGTCCGTAGGCGAGATAGTTGCCGTGGTTTAAAAAGCCGTTGGCTAAGTCTGTGGCTTCGCGTTCGCGGACGAAATCACCGAGTTGGGTGATTTTGGTGGCGTAGCGGTAAAGCTGTTTGGTAAGTAGTGCTTCTTTTTGTAGCAGGTCACCGACTTTTTCGGCGTGTTGAATTTGCTGGCTGTAGCCGTTGAGGGCGTTATTGAGTTCATGGTCGTCGATGAAAAAATTTTCGGCTTTTAAATCGCGGTCTTTTTGCCAAATGCGTTGCAGGTATTCGGCGCGGGCATGTTGAAAGGTTTTGGCGACGGTTAGGCGTTTGCTGTCATCAAACCAGAAACTTAGCC
>JBEGMT010000049.1:0-3620 GCA_041182925.1 Pseudomonadota bacterium
GCATTAGAAGATTTGTCGCCACGCTGGACCAGTATGTTGTTATGTGTTACCTGTTTAATTCAATTTGCAGTCAGTTTAGCGATTGATTCCAGTTATGAAAAACGCAGTGGCGGTTCGGCGAAACATTATTACTGGATGATTTGGTATCCGATTGTCTATTGGATGATTAATGTGGGTACGACGATTAATGGCTGTTTCAAAGCGCTGCGTAAAAAACGTGGTCAACGCGCGGTTTGGGTAACCTTGGATAGAGGTTTAAGACAAAAATGAAAGAAATCATTATTAATCAGCCGCACTTACAAAGTTTTCGACAGAAGTGTGGTTCTTGGTTTTTATCAGTGGTCAGTTGGTTGTTGTGGCTGTATTTTTTATTGCCGTTATTTACCTTGGGTGGTTGGTTGCTGGGGGTTAAAAGTTTGTCGGATGAAATTCGCTGGTTTGGCGGATATAAAACCTTATTACAGTTATTAACCTTGTATGGTGAAATTATTTTAGTGATCGCTGTCGGTTGGGCGGTTTGGTCGTTGTGTTTATCTTGGTTACATGCGGGTAAATTTTCAAAGCAGATGGCAACGGTGAATGATGAGCAGCTATGCGCCAGTTTTAAAGTTGATCAAAAGCAGTTAATTGAGGCCAGAGCTTTGAATAAAGTCACTGTGTTTTTTGATGATCACGCCGGCATTGTTGATATTGTTCACAAATGATTTATAGGCTGACAATGAAACTGGCTATCACTATTTTAGGTAATAAAACCGAAGGCTTAATTCCTGAAATACTCGCGCTATTGAGCGCTTGTCATTGTGATGTCTTGGAGTTACGCAGTTCGGGATTATCAGAAATCAGCTGGCTCTATTTATTAGTCGACGGCAATTGGAACCAGATTGCCAAGTTAGAAGGTCTTTTAGAATTAATCGCTACTCGGCTTGGTCTTGAAGTCAATTTTCTAAGACCTGAAGAAGAGTTACTGGTTAAAGAAGGTGTTCCTTATCTCTTGGAAACAATCTCAGCAGATAAAAAAGATTTAATGTTTGCGGTTAGCGCTTTTCTGCAAGAGCGCGGCGTTGTTATCGAAGAAGTGACGGCGAGTCGTCATCAAGCACCTTATTTTAATCATCGCGTTTTTTCTAGCAAATTTGTATTACTCGTTCCGACAGATGTGCATATTTTGTCTTTGCGCGAGGAATTTTTGGATTTTTGCGACGATTTGAATATTGACGCTATTCTTGAACCTATTAAACGGTAAATTTAATGACTATTAGCATTGGCGATGTTGTTCCAAACTTTCAAGCTTTGGCCACTGGCGATAAAACCATCAGCTTAAGCGATTATCACGGCCAAAAAGTGTTGTTGTATTTTTATCCTAAAGACAATACGCCAGGTTGTACTCAAGAAGGGCAAGCCTTTAGAGATCATTATTCACAGTTTCAACAGCTTAATACGTTGATACTTGGTGTTTCTCGCGATAGTGTGAAAGTTCACGAAGGTTTTAAATGCAAACAGCTTTTTCCGTTTGATTTATTGGCAGATCAAGATGAAGCGTTATGCGAATTGTTTGATGTCATCAAAATGAAAAACATGTACGGCAAGCAAGTTAGAGGCATAGAACGCAGCACTTTCTTGATTGATGAACAGGGCGTTTTAATTAAAGAATGGCGCAAGGTTCAGGTGAAAAACCATATTGCTGAGGTTTTGACTACTTTGGACACTCTAAAATAAAAAGCTTGCATAGCCTTAACTTAGTTCATTTAAGCGGGTTTTCAGGCTAATTTATCAACCTGTAACATTGTTTAATGGCTAAGTTTTGGGGATAATGCCAATTGTCTTATATTTTACGGCCATATCATGAACGAAATGCTGTCTTCAGGAATTGAATTGATGCTAATTGGAATGGGCATCGTTTTTACCTTTTTGGCCATGTTAGTGGTTGTGATTAACTTCATGGCGTCGTTGGTTCAGCGATTTTTCCCGGAAACGCCTGTACTTAGTCAAAATGGCGAGGATCCTCGTATGATTGCGGCCATTTCTGCTGCAATCCATGAATACCGCAAAAAATATCATAAGCATTAAGTTATTTTAGTGCTGCCAACCAAAATAGGCATCGAACTTACCCACAAGGTATAACTAGCAGACCCAAAAGAGTCATTAGGAGAAACAACCGTGGCAAAGGTAAAAAAACCTTTAGGAATAACAGAAGTCGTTCTACGCGACGCCCATCAATCAATTTTGGCAACGCGTTTACGTATCGAAGATATGTTGCCGATTTGTCAGCAACTTGACGAAATCGGTTATTGGTCAATTGAATCTTGGGGTGGTGCTACATTTGATGCTTGTATTCGCTACTTAGGCGAAGATCCATGGGAGCGTTTGCGTTTACTCAAAAAAGCGATGCCGAATACGCCACAGCAAATGCTGTTTCGGGGCCAAAATATTTTAGGTTATCGCCACTATGCTGATGATGTGGTTGATAAATTCGTAGAACGTTGCGCTGTTAACGGTATTGATGTTTTCCGTATCTTCGACGCTATGAATGACATGCGTAACATCGAACGCGCGGTAAAAGCAGTATTGAATACCGATGCTCATGCACAAGGTACTATTTCTTATACAACCAGTCCTGTGCACACTATTGCTAAATGGGTAGAGCAAGGCAAGAAAATTGAAGATTTAGGCGCTCATTCAATTTGTATTAAAGACATGGCCGGTCTTTTAACCCCATATGATGCCTACGAATTAGTCAGTAAACTAAAAAAAGCAGTTTCTATTCCGATTCATATGCAATGCCACGCGACAACAGGTCTAAGTGTAGGTACTTATATCAAAGCGGTTGAAGCCGGTTTGGACAATGCAGACACTGCTATTTCTTCTTTAAGTATGACCTATGGCCACAGTCCAACAGAAACTATCGTTGCCAGTTTCCAAGGTCAGCCTTATGACACCGGTTTAGATTTGGTCAAGCTGGAAAAAATTGCTGCTTACTTCCGCGATGTGCGTAAAAAATACGCGCAATTTGAAGGTAGTTTAAAAGGCGTTGATGGTCGTATTTTGGTTTCACAAGTCCCTGGCGGTATGTTGACCAACATGGAAAGCCAGCTGAAAGAGCAGGGTGCGGCTGATAAATTTGATGAGGTATTGCTCGAAATTCCAAGAGTGCGTAGCGATTTAGGTTTTATTCCTTTGGTTACTCCAACTTCGCAAATCGTTGGTACCCAAGCGGTATTAAACGTCATGCAAGGTGAGCGTTACAAAACCATCAGTAAAGAAACTGCTGGGGTTTTAAAAGGTGAATATGGTGCAACCCCAGCCCCTGTTAATAAAGAATTACAAGCGCGGGTTTTAGACGGTGCTGAAGCAATTATTTGCCGTCCAGCTGATCTGTTAGCGCCTGAGATGGATAAAATCGTTGAGGAAGTTAAACGTAAAGCCGAAGCTGAAGGTGTTAAGTTATCTGAAAATATTGAAGAAGATGCTTTGATTGACGGCATGTTCGCCCAAATTGGTTGGAAGTTTTTACAAAATCGCGGCAATCCAGCCGCATTTGAACCAGTTCCAAACGCTGAATCAGCTGTACCAGCACCAATTGCTCCTGCTCCATCTGCAACTGGTCCAACAGAAACTTATAC
>JBEGMT010000050.1:0-10404 GCA_041182925.1 Pseudomonadota bacterium
GAAAAACAATGCATGCGAACTTTTTAGAAGGCGCTTAATCGAGGGTTTCTTTAGTTGAAATCTATTAAGTAATCGAACCAAAGTAATCAAGCATTAGCCAAATAAGGATTCAACGAATTTAATGGCTTACAGATTTTTTATGCCGGAATACTTATAACCATCTACTTATTGTTACTTCAAGCATTAAATACATCATCAATTGTCGCCGCCGTTAAAACCGCATCTGTCCACCGATCTAAATCGGCTTCGGTGGCGTTATTTAGTCGTTCTTGTAAGGTGGTTGTTAATGTACCAAACCGCCGTTCTAGTAGTTTTTTTAGGATGCGTAACTCGCCTTCTTGCCTGCCTTCAATCTCCTGCCTTGCAATACACCTTTTTCAATGCCGAATCGTTCTACGCTGGATACATAACGCATTTTCTTATCTCCTCTATGGTTTCTATTGCTTGCCAAATTTGTTTTTCCAATCCGTCTGGTAATCGCATCAGCCAATCTAAGACGGAAAATAAATCAATAATGCGTTGTTTGTCCCATTGGCGTTGGTAAAGCAATCGTATCAGACGGAGTTTTGCAACTACTTGTCGTTAAATACATCGTCTACTGTTGTTGCAGTTAAAACCGCATCTGTCCACCGATCTAAATCGGCTTCGGTGGCGTTATTTAGTCGTTCTTGTAAGGTGGTTGTTAATGTACCAAAACGCCGTTCTAGTAGTTTTTTTAGGATGCGTAACTCGCCTTCTTGCCTACCTTCTTGCCTGCCTTCAATCCTGCCTTCAATCCTGCCTTGCAATACACCTTTTTCAATGCCGAATCGTTCTATGCTGGATACATAACGCATTTTCTTATCCTCTTCTATGGTTTCTATTGCTTGCCAAATTTGTTTTTCTAATCCGTCTGGTAATCGCATCAGCCAATCTAAGACGGAAAATAAATCAATAATGCGTTGTTTGTCCCATTGGCGTTGGTAAAGCAATCGTATCAGGCTCAGTTTTGCTTGATAGCGTTGCTGCTGATTTTTACGGGTTTGTTGGGTCAATATATGCGCTGCAGTAATTAATGCAAACGCGTTATCCATTATTAATAATGCATCTAATTGATCGTGATAATCGATCAATTTGGCTATCGGAAAGCGAATCGATGTTTCACAGCCCAGTACCGAATAGGTAAATTGTTGTGGTCGCCAATTAGGATGCTCATCAGCAAGTACCGCTAAGCTAGCAATCGGTCTTCGATAGCGATCATAGAGTCGATAGTTGTAGACAAATATCCGTTCAGCAAATGCCGTTTGTTTATTGCCTTGTACTTCGATATGTACATAAATCCAGCTTTCATCACCGTCGAATAAGTTTACTCGAACCAGTTTATCGACATAGCGTTTACCTAATTCGGCATCTTGTACAACTGCCTGTAATTCTTGATCTAAAAATACATAACCTTGTTGCCAATCAATTTCAGCGTAGGCATCGGCAAAGTAAAAGGCCATGAATTCAGGAAAGTAATGTTCAACCGCTTCTTTCCAAGGGCTATCGTAGTCGTCATAGTTAACATCATCAATAGTATTCATTTATTCTTAACCATCAACAAATGCCTTAAAAGCTTGGCCCTGTTGATCTTTGCCAGATAGAACAGGTGGCTGATTTAGTGGCCAATTGATACCAATATCAGGATCATTCCAGGCAATGCATCGTTCATATTCTGGCGCATAGTAATCGGTAGTTTTGTATAAAAATTCAGCAGTTTCGGATAGGGTAATAAAACCGTGGGCAAAGCCTTCGGGTATCCATAGCTGATGTTTATTGTCTGCTGATAAAATTTCACCGACCCATTTTCCAAAGGTGGGTGATTCTTTGCGAATATCCAACGCGACATCAAATACTTCACCTTGAATCACTCTGACTAATTTACCTTGGGCTTTAGGTGGAAGTTGGTAATGTAAGCCGCGCAATACACCTTTTTGCGATTTTGAGTGATTATCTTGAACGAACCGAACTTCATAGCCAATTGCTTGATTAAACTGGGCATGGTTAAAGCTTTCAAAAAAGTAGCCACGTTCATCACCGAATAGTTTAGGTTCGATTAGAACGACATCGGGGATTTTTAGCGGGGAGGCTTTCATTTGGTTATATTTTTTGAATTCCGATATTGAAGCTAGCGGTCTTTACTTCGCTAAGTTTTTCATTATACGGATAAGGTGTTTTTTTACAAGCTACTGATTTTTATTAACAAAAATTCACAAAAATCCACAACGTTGTGTTTCCTTAAATCCAAGGTATTGATTGGTTGCTAAAAAATCTAAATTACACGTTTGATGTTTGTCGGACTTTTCGGGGGAAAAAGTAATCCTAGTGCATTTTAATTTTTGAGTTGCTTACGAAACATTACAATTTGTTCTGAAATATGCCGTTAGCTTTGATTACGAGTAAATCAAAAAACGGTTTCTTTTAGCATTCTCAATAAATACTGCCCATAACCATTATTTGCTAATGGACTGGCTAAAGCCTGAATTTTTTCATCATTTATCCAGCCGCTACGCCATGCGATTTCTTCTGGGCAGGATACTTTTAACCCCTGGCGACGTTCGATGGTTTCGATAAAGTTGCTGGCTTCAATCAGGCTTTCATGAGTACCCGTGTCTAGCCATGCGTAACCTCTTCCCATAATTTCCACGCTTAATTGCTGTTGTTGTAAGTAAACCTTGTTAACATCGGTTATTTCCAATTCGCCGCGCGGGGAGGGCTTTAAGTTTGCGGCAATATCAATCACTTGGTTATCGTAGAAATATAAGCCAGTGACAGCGTAGTTGCTTTTGGGTTGAGTGGGTTTTTCTTCTAGCGAAGTCGCGATGCCTTGTTGATCAAAACTGACGACGCCGTATCGTTCTGGATCGTGAACGTGATAGGCAAATACTGTCGCACCGTTGTCTTGGTTGGCGGCTTTGATTAATTGTTGTTGTAAATCGTGGCCGTAGAAAATATTGTCGCCTAGGACTAAAGCACTAGGATGATTACCGACAAACTGTTTGCCAATAATAAAAGCTTGCGCTAAACCGTCAGGGCTAGGTTGCACGGCATATTGCAGATTAATCCCCCAGTCGCTACCGTCGCCTAATAGATGTTGAAATAACGGTGTGTCGTGTGGGGTGGAGATAATCAAAATATCGCGTATTCCCGCTAACATTAAGGTGCTAAGCGGGTAGTAAATCATTGGTTTATCGTAGATTGGCAGCAGTTGTTTGGATACGGCTTTGGTGACTGGATAAAGTCGGGTGCCAGAGCCTCCAGCGAGGATAATGCCTTTGCGAGGGAGTTGAGTGGTCATGGTTATTTGTTTTATTTGGAAAGATTTAAACTATTGGCTTGATTTTCTAAGTTCGACACCAGAGTTAACAATAGCTTACTGGCCAGATGTGCAGCAAATAAAGCATCCAAAAATATTGCCGGATCAGTCATATATTCATGAACTAATAAATTTCTTAATTTTCTCGCCGAAATAAAGGCTTCGGCATCTTGCAGCCATTCCATTTTCTCGGCAAAGCTCAAAACATCCAGCATTGATTTTGGATTTTCACCTAATAGATTGGCAAATACAGGAATAAGCTTTTCGCCTAAGAAATCTTGTAATCGTCCAAAGCGACTGACAAAAGCATCAATTTTTTCAGATTTTTCTTCGTTAAGCTCCAAATCGCTGATCCAAGCTAAATCAATTTGTTGGGCAAATAAGGTGTTTTGCGTATAAGCCAAATGTGTGGCTTCTTTTTGGGCTACTTTGAGTGATAACTGAGCTTTTTCTGCATATTCGGCTAAATATTGAACACTCATAATTTTATCCCTGTCCGTTTCGCTATTTCATAAATCGGTTGATCGCTTGAGTCGGCGTCTTTAATAACCACATCGATTTTTCTGTCACCTAATTTCATGATCAACGCCGCATATAGCTGACAAATCGCGTTGGCTTTATTGGCTAACACTTGCTCGGTTTCAAAAAACAAATCGATGTCGCCGCCTTTTTTATCATCAAAAACTCGCGAGCCAAATAGTGTAACTTGCACCGTATCGCCTAATTGCTGACGAGCGACTTGGCGAATGATTTGGACTTGTTCGTCAGTTAAACGCATAAAACTTCGGCTAACATCCGCTCAACGCCTAGCCGCCAATCAGGTAACTGCAAACCAAACCGACTTTCTAATTTCTCGGTGTTCAAACGCGAGTTTAAAGGTCGTTGAGCGGGAGTAGGGTAGGCGCTGGTTGGAATGGCGTTGATAGCATTTTCTGCGGTTTTTAGCTCAATACCTTTGTGCCGCGCATAATCCAATACATAACTAGCGTAGTCATACCAACTGGTTTCACCGGCTGCGGCTAAATGATACAGGCCCGATAATTCCGGTTGTTTCAATCCGCTTCTAATCGCATGAGCGGTGACATCGGCTAATAATTCGGCGCCAGTGGGAGCGCCGATTTGGTCGTTAATCACTGATAACTGATCACGCTCTTTCGCCAGTCGCAACATGGTTTTGGCAAAATTATTGCCACGCGCGGCATAGACCCAGCTGGTGCGGAAAATTAAATGCAAACCTTGGGCGGCTTGGATGGCTTGTTCGCCAGCCAATTTGCTTTGGCCATAAACGCTTAATGGCGCAACCGTATCGGTTTCTTGCCAAGCGTGAGAACCGGAACCATTAAACACGTAGTCGGTTGAATAATGCACTAGCCAAGCGCCGATTTGCTTGGCGGCTTGGGCTAAGGCTTCTGGTGCTTTGGCGTTGATGGTGTAGGCCAATTCGGTTTCAGTTTCGGCTTTATCGACAGCTGTGTAAGCGGCAGCGTTGACGATGACCATTGGTTTTAGCGTTTTAACGGTTTCTGCAACAGCTTCGGGTTGACTCAAATCGCCACAGTAATCGGTGCTGTGGCGGTCTAAAGCGATTAATTCACCCAGTGGTGCCAGACTGCGTTGCAATTCCCAGCCTACTTGGCCATTTTTGCCGAGTAATAAAATTTTCATCAGTTTCTAGTTGTGTAGTTGGTATCTAGCCAAGATTGATAATCACCGGACAGGACATTGCTGACCCAAGCTTGATTATCCAAATACCATTGCACGGTCTTTTGAATCCCCGTTTCAAAGGTTTCAGCCGGTTTCCAGCCTAATTGTTGTTCGAGTTTACGGGCATCAATCGCATAGCGGCGGTCGTGACCTGGGCGGTCGGTGACGTAGGTGATTTGCTCAGCGTAAGATTTACCGTCAGTTCGTGGTTGCAGTTGATCAAGAATGCTGCACAAGGTATGCACCACATCCAGATTAGGCTTTTCATTCCAGCCACCAACGTTATAAACCTCGCCCACTTGTCCAGCTTCCAAGACTCGACGAATCGCACTGCAATGGTCTTTGACATACAGCCAATCACGGATTTGCTGCCCGTCACCGTAAATCGGTAACGCTTTGCCTGCCAAAGCATTTTGAATACACAGCGGAATCAGTTTTTCAGGGAAGTGATAAGGGCCGTAGTTATTTGAGCAGTTGGTGGTTAAAATCGGTAGGCCGTAGGTATGATGATAAGCGCGAACTAAATGATCACTGGCGGCTTTACTAGCCGAGTAAGGGCTATTAGGTTGATATTGGTTGTCTTCGGCAAATGGCGGATCGGTTTTATCCAAGGAGCCATAGACTTCATCAGTGGATACATGCAGTAAACGGAAGGCTGATTTTGCTTCAGCATCCAAGTCATTCCAATAATGGCGAACGGCTTCTAATAAGCGAAAACTGCCAACAATATTGGTTTGAATAAAATCTTCTGGGCCATGAATCGAGCGATCAACATGCGATTCGGCAGCGAAATTAACCACGGCGCGGATTTGATGAGTTTTCAGTAAATTGGATAGTAAATCGTAATCAGCAATATCGCCTTTGACAAAAATATGACGAGGATCGTCTTTGAGGCTGGCGAGGTTTTGCAGATTACCGGCGTAGGTGAGTTTATCGAGATTAACAACCGCTTCGTCGTGTTGTTGTAGCCAATCTAAAACAAAATTACTGCCGATAAATCCGGCGCCGCCGGTTACTAGAATAGTCATAGTTCTAAAAATTAAATGTAGGGTGGATAAGCGCAGCGCATCCACCAAAGGCTTTAATTTTATGGTGGGTCTGAATGTTTATTATTGTTTCGAAGTGATTTAAAACGTTAAAGGACGGGGTTATAAACCACGACCTGCTTGGGTTAAGGTCGTTCGCTATCGCGGAACCACCCTTTAACGATTAGAAAAACTGTTTTGCAAAGTTAGCGATAGCAATCGCGAGTAATACTCCTAGCATCCATTTAACTAAGGCTAATTCACCCATAACGGTATTTATCTGACCAGCTAAGCGAAGCTCTATTCGTTCTAAATCATTTTTTGTTGCTAATTCGGCTTCGCTACTCGCATCTTGATACGCTTCGGCCATTGCTGTTGCTTGTTCACGAGTAACGCCAGCTTTTTCAAGCTTTTCAACAAATTTTAATGTGTCAAAAGTAATTGTCGCCATAACCTGCGCCTTTGGTTTTAATTGGTGATTGAAGTATAACAATAAAATGTAGGGTGGATAAACGCAGCGCATCCACCAAAGGCCTCAAATTTAAGGTGGTTCGCTAATCGCGGAACCACCCTACAACAAGCTTAATGACTAGCAAAAACCTCAAACTTGCCTTCTTTATCAAACGAAACCACTTTATACGGATCAGCCTGACCGCCCATTTCCATGCCAGGGCTACCCATTGGCATGCCTGGCGCAGCGATGCCAGCTACTTTACTTTTGCTATCTAGCATTTTTTGAATATCGCCAGCCGGTACATGGCCTTCGACTACATAACCATCGACAATCGCAGTATGGCAAGAAGCGAGTTTGTCGGGCAGGCTGTGTTTTTCTTTAATCACTTGCATGTCATCACTGACAATATCTTTAACTTTAAAACCGTTTTGCTTAGCGTGTTCTATCCATTTGCCGCAGCAGCCGCAAGTTGGGCTGCGATAAACCGTCATTTCGGTATCCGCCGCGATGGCGTTTAAGCTTAAACCACTTAGCAATAAAACTATCAAATTACGCATAAATTCCTCTCTATTCGCCGTTAAGGGTAACGATAATGGTGCGCGAGTCAGCATGATTGCGATGTTCGCACAGGTAAATGCCTTGCCAAGTGCCTAACGCCAATTGACCTTGGCGAATCGGGATGGTCAGCGAATTGCCGATAATCACCGATTTGATATGAGCTGGCATATCATCCGAACCTTCGAGCGTGTGCCGGTAATAAGGTTCATTTTCAGCGACGGCGCGGGAAAAATAGCGTTCCAAATCACCGCGAACATCAGCATCGGCATTTTCGTTAAGCGCCAACGAAGCTGAGGTGTGTTGCAAGAAAATATGCGCCAAGCCGATTTTAAAGCGCTTTAATTCGGGCAATTGGCTGATAATCTCGCGGCTGACTAAATGAAAGCCGCGCGGTTTAGCCGACAGTTGTAACGCGCTTTGAATCCACATTAGCCAGCTGTGTGATATTGCGGGCTTAATTCATGCACGGCATCCACCATCGCTTTAACGTGCTCTGGATTAATATCCGGCAAAATCCCGTGACCAAGATTAAAGACATGGCCGGAACCTTGGCCATAGCTGTGCAAAATCTTGCCGACTTTTTCGCGAATCACTTCCGGTTTGGCGTACAAAGTGATGGGGTCCATATTGCCTTGTAAAGCTACTTGGTTACCGACTCTGGCTCGTGCTTGAGCAATGTCAGTTTGCCAATCTAAACCTAAGCCATCGTAACCAATATTCTCCATCGACTCTAGCCACAAGCCGCCGCCTTTGGTGAACAAAATCGCTGGGATTTTTTGACCATCGCGTTCCAGTTTGAGCAAATCTTTGACTTGTTTGGCGTAGCGCAATGAAAATTCTAAATAATCATCGTGACTAAGCATCCCGCCCCAAGTATCAAACACCATCACCGCATCAGCACCAGCGGCAATTTGCGCGTTCAAATACGCGGCTACCGATTGCGCTAATTTATCCAGCATTTGGTGCATCAGTTGCGGTTGTTCAAACATCAAACTTTTGACTTTTTGAAAGCTTTTGCTGCTTTTGCCTTCCACCATATAGGTGGCTAAAGTCCAAGGGCTACCGGAAAAACCAATCAATGGCACTCGACCTTGTAAATTAGTTTTGATTAACCGCACCGCATCCATCACATAACGCAATTCGCTTTCTGGATCGGGAATCGGTAGTTGTTTAATGTCTTCGGCAGTTCTGACCGGTTTGGCAAATTGTGGGCCTTCGCCTTCGGCAAATGACAAGCCCAAGCCCATCGCATCGGGAATGGTCAAAATGTCGGAAAACAAAATCGCCGCATCAAAAGCAAAGCGATCTAAAGGCTGCAAAGTCACTTCGCAAGCCAGTTCAGGATTGGTGCAAAGCTGCATAAAACTACCGGCTTTGCTACGTACTGCGCGGTATTCAGGTAAATAGCGTCCAGCTTGGCGCATCATCCAGACCGGTGTGCGCTCAACGTCTTGTTTTAACAGGGCGCGGATAAATAAATCGTTTTTTAATGGAGTCATGCGTTTGCTTTTGAGTAGTTGTTCAGCGTGTCTTGTAGTTGCGCCAGTTCGACGTTAACCGGTAATGAAGCTTTGCCAATTGCTTCCAGTAAAATCACTCGGATTTTGCCATCGACATTTTTCTTGTCCACCGCCATTAAATCCACATATTGTTCGGTGCTCATTTCGGCAGGTGGCGTGACCGGTAAGTTGGCAGCTTGGAAAATCTTGATGATGCGTTCAACATCAGCAGCGTTTAACCAACCTAATCGTTGTGATAAATCCGCCGCAAAGCAGGTGCCAATCGCGACCGCTTCACCGTGTAAATAATGACCATAACCGCTGCCGGTTTCGATAGCGTGACCGAAAGTGTGGCCTAAATTCAAAGTGGCGCGAACGCCCGATTCAAATTCATCCTCGCCAACCACTTCGGCTTTATTGATACACGAGCGTTCAATTGCGTAAGCTAAGGCATCTTTATCACGCGCCAGTAAAAGTGGCATATTGGCTTCCAGCCAGTCTAAAAATTCAGCATCGCGAATCAGACCGTATTTAATCACTTCCGCTAAACCCGCCGCTAATTGGCGGTCGTCTAAAGTGTCTAAAACATCGGCATCAGCAATCACGCATTGCGGTTGGTAAAAAGCGCCAATCATGTTTTTACCGAGCGGGTGATTGACGCCGGTTTTGCCACCGACTGACGAATCCACTTGAGCCAGCAAGGTGGTCGGGATTTGGATAAAGACGATGCCGCGTTGATAACAGGCTGCCGCAAAGCCGCCCATATCACCAATCACGCCACCGCCCAGCGCGATTAAGGTCGCGTTACGGCTAAATTTTTTCGCTAATAGCTGATCAAAGATTTTTTCCAAATGCGCCAAGTTTTTGTATTGCTCACCATCGGGCAAAATCACTGATTCCACTTGATAATCGCCAAGTGCGGCTTGCAAGCTTGGTAAATACAGCGGGGCAATGGTGTCATTGCTGACAATCAGCACTTGTTTGGAGCGAATATGCTGGCGCAATAATTCTGGCTGATTAAGCAAGCCTGAGCCGATATAAATCGGGTAGCTGCGGTTTTGATCTAATTCAACGTGCAATACTTTCATTGGTTTTCTAGCGCAGCCTGATATTGCTGCAAAATGGATTTAACGACAGTTTTGGTAGGAATCGAGCCGGAGTCAATTTTAAAATCGGCGCATTCTTGGTAAAGCGGTTCACGTTGTGCCAACAGGGTTTGCAAACGTTGTCTGGGATTATCGGTGCGTAACAGTGGACGCTGGGTATCGTGACGGGTGCGGTAGAGAATTTTGTCGATAGAACAATGCAGATACACCACAAAACCGCTGTTTTTTAAGGCTTCGCGGTTTTCGGCTTTAATAATCGAACCGCCACCAGTGGCCATCACAATTTCTGACATTTCGGTCAGTTCTTTAATTACTTCTTGCTCGCGAACCCGAAAACCGTCTTCACCTTCGTGAAAAAAAATGGTGGGAATATCAACACCGGTTAAGTCCTCAATCACCTTGTCACTATCGTAAAACGGTCTTTGCAAAGCCTTAGCCAATTGTTTGCCTATGGTAGTTTTGCCAACGCCCATCAAGCCGATAAGGTAAATATTCTCCAGTTTTTTCATAACAATCGGCGATTCTAGCGCATTAAAAGTCCGGCATTATGCCCACTTTTAAGCGCTAGTGAAATTTTATCTGGTCTAAAAGCCGACAAAATCGGGCTGAGTTTTAAGCAAATTGCGCGGCAATTTGGCTTTGGATTTTTTCAGCCATGGCTTTGCGATCAGCCGCATCGCGAATTGGGCGACCGACGACGATGTAATCAGCACCGTTTTGAATC
>JBEGMT010000051.1:0-5894 GCA_041182925.1 Pseudomonadota bacterium
TACCTGCGCTGGGCTTAGGTGCTGATAACCCCGAATCCGACATCATGACTAAACCACCTCGGAGCTCACAAGAACGTTTGCTTAACTGGCCTTTGGTGTTGAGAGCTTATTTATTTTTAGGTTTATTAGAAGCCGCGGCGGCAATGACGGCTTATTATTTTGTATTAGAACAAGCTGGCTGGATTTGGGGACAAGCTTTAGATAGCCATAATCCGGTTTATTTACAGGCAACCACCGCTTGTTTAACTGCGATTATTTTGATGCAAGTAATGAATGTGTTTATTTGCAAGAATCCGAATAGCGGTTTATTGCGTATCGCAGCTTTCGCAAATCCATTGATTTTATCGGGCGTGGTTTTAGAAATAGTCTTAATTATGCTGATTGTTTATACGCCTTGGGGTAATCAATTATTTGGTACTGCGCCGATTGATGGGGAGGTTTGGTGGTTAATTTTACCGTGTTGCTTAGTAATGTTGCTATTAGAAACGCTTCGTAAATACTCGGCAAAAAATAAACATTGAGTGTTGGTTAAATCTAAATATTAATATTTGAAATGCTTAAGGGGGACAAATCAAACTTAATAGTGGCTTCATGACAGTGAATTAAACGCAAAATTTATTTAACTGATGAAATATCATGGTGGTAATTCCCAGAAAAGCAAACAATTTACCGCCACTCCCAAAACAACAAACTTAAAAAAATCCTTATAAATCAAACACTTAATTGGTCGGGACGGCGGGATTCGAACCCACGACCCCTACACCCCCAGTATAGTGCGCTACCAAACTGCGCTACGCCCCGAAGTGTTGATTTAAAAGCTGGCAATAAATCATTAAGATTATATTACCATATTTAAGGTTGGCTTATTTCAAAAGCTCCAAAACATCTTCCAGCTCAACAATCATTTGATGTATCAATTGCTTGCTGCGCGAAGAATCGCCTTTGGCATTATCGCTAACTAAATGGGCTTTTGCTCCCCCAATAGTGTAGCCTTGTTCGTAAAGCAAAGAGCGAATCTGACGAATTAATAACACATCGTTACGCTGATAATAACGACGATTACCGCGTCTTTTTACTGGACTCAGCTCGCTAAACTCTTGCTCCCAATAGCGAAGCACATGCGGTTTAACTGCACATAAATCGCTGACCTCACCAATAGTGAAGTAGCGTTTAGCCGGAATGATCGGCAATTCGTTGTTATTACTGGCTTCCAGCATAAGATTCTACTCGAGCTTTTAATTTTTGACCGGTTCTAAAAGTCACCACTCGACGCGGAGTGATGGGGATTTCTTCGCCTGTTTTTGGATTTCTCCCAGGACGACCATTTTTATCACGCAATTCAAACTTTCCAAAGCCTGAGATTTTAACTTGCTCGCCACTTTCTAGCGATTTTTTTATTTCATCGAAAAACAATTCGACAATTTCTTTGGCCTCTCGTTTGTTTAAACCAAGCTCTTCAAACAAACGTTCGGCAATATCTGCTTTTGTTAATGCCATAATCAATCCCTCAATTTTGCATTTAGTTCGGTTGCTAATCTATCTAATACTGTTTTGAACAGTACCTCAATCTCAGCGTCAGTCAAAGTGTGGGTAAATTCTTGCAAGACCAAACTTAAAGCGACGCTTTTGTAACCTTCTGCAACCCCTTGTCCACGGTAAATATCAAAAATTTGTATCTCACGAATCAAAGTTTCATTGCATGATTTGATGCAATTAATAATTGCACCTGCTGAAACCGCATGTTCGACTAGTAAAGCAATATCGCGACGCACCGAAGGAAATTTTGAAAGTGGTGAGAATTTTGGCACAACTCGTGACAAAATTGCCTCTTGTTCTAATTCAAACAAGAACACAGGACTATCAAAACCTAATTGCTTTTCCAAGTTGGGATGCAACATACCCAATAAACCAATTGCTTTACCGTTGCTGTCGCTAATTTTTGCACTTTGACCGGGGTGCAGACTTGGGTGTTGAGTCGCCTCAAATACTGCTGTGGTGCCGGTTAAGGCAAATAAAGCTTCGACATCGGCTTTTACATCGAAGAAATCGACGTTTCTGGATTTTTCAGCCCATTGTTCGCTGTTAATATGCCCAACCACTAAGCCGGCCAACATTTTGGTTTGCTGGGTTTCCCCATTAAGGCGAGTGAATTTTAAACCGGCTTCAAACAAGCGCACACGCGTTTGTTGACGATTTAAGTTATACAGCGCGGCATTTAACAAACCACCCCACAAGGTAGTCCGCATCACCGCTAATTCTGACGAAATCGGGTTTTGGATGCGAATAACCTCATCGTTGGGGGCGATGGTGTTTTGCATGTTTTCGTCGATAAAGCTGTAGGTAATCGCTTCTTGATACCCTCTATCAACCAAACAGTCTTGCAATCTGGCGATGGCTAATTGGCCTTCTGGGGCTTTACCTAAAGCAGCGCGCATTAATAAACTGCTGCTTGGCAAATTGTTGTAACCGTAAATGCGCCCAATTTCTTCTAGTAAATCTTCTTCAATCGCAATATCAAAACGGAAACCTGGCGGGGTAATCGACCAACCTTCTGCAATTTGTGCGACTTGCATACCTAAGCCTTGGAAAATGCGGGTAATTTCTTGGTTATCCAAGCTAATACCCAGCACTTTTTCAATGCGTTGCTGACGTAGGTTAACCGCTACACGTTGTGGCAAGGCAGATTCATCAATGGCTTGGCTAATCGGCCCAACACTACCACCCGCAATTTCAACAATCAGCTGAGTGGCACGTTCGATGGCGCGTTGCTGCAAAGTAAAATCTACGCCACGTTCAAAACGGTGCGAAGAATCGGTGTGCAAGCCAAAATGACGCGCTTTACCCGCGACGCTGATTGGACTGAAAAACGCACATTCCAAGAAAATGTCGCGAGTTTGATCGGATACCGCGCTGTCTTTACCGCCCATCACACCGGCCAATGCCAGCGCTTGGTTTTGATCAGCAATCACAATCGCTTGACCGTCTAGTTCAATACTTTGGTCGTTTAACAAAGCCAGTGGCTCGGCTTGACGACTGCGTCTAACCACAATCGGTGCTTGTAATTTGTCAGCATCGAAAGCGTGTAGCGGTTGACCCAATTCAATTAACACGTAATTGGTAACATCGACCACAGGGCTTAGGCTGCGAATCCCACAACGACGTAAACGCTCTTGCATCCATAATGGTGTCACTGCATCTGGATTAATGCCTTTGATTAAGCGGCCTAGATACACTGGGCAAGCGTCACTGGCTTCGACATTAATCGCTAAAGTTTCTTGATGTTCGACAGCGACGACAGCGGTTGATGCTGATGAAAAGCTCAAATTATTAAGCACGGCAACTTCACGCGCTACACCTTCCACACTTAAACAATCGGCACGATTAGGGGTTAAACCTAATTCGATCACATTGTCATTCAAAGACAAATAATCACGGATATTGCTGCCAACCGGTGCATCATCTGGCAATTCCATTAGGCCGGTAGAACTGGCGGCAATACCTAATTCTTTTTCCGAACACAACATACCAAATGACAATTCACCACGTAATTTGGATTTTTGGATTTTGAAATCACCGGGCAATACCGCGCCGATTAAAGCCGCAGGAATTTTTAAGCCGGGACGCACATTGCTGGCACCACAAACAATTTGTAGTGGCTCTGCTTCGCCGACATTCACCTGACAAATCCGCAATTTATCAGCATTCGGATGCTGAATCATGGATAACACTTCGGCAACAACAACGCCGTTAAAATCAGCAGCGACCGGTTGAACGGCATCTACTTCTAAGCCAGCCATTGTCAATTGAGCGACTAATGTGGCTGTATCGACGGGCGGATTGACCAGCTCCCTTAACCAAGCTTCACTTACTTGCATGATTCAATCTACCGTTATTTAAACTGTTGCAAAAATTTAAGATCGTTTTCAAAAAACATTCTTAGATCGTTGATACCGTAGCGCAGCATCGCCAATCGCTCTACGCCCATACCGAAGGCAAATCCTGAAAATTGTTGATGATCAATTTTCACCGATTTGAATACTTCAGGATGAATCATGCCGCAACCCATCACTTCTAACCATCCAGTGTGGCTACAGACTCGGCAACCTTGACCATCACAAATCACGCATTCAATATCGACTTCGGCAGAAGGTTCGGTGAATGGGAAATACGATGGTCGGAAACGAACTTGAATGTCTTTTTCAAAAAATGCGCGTAAAAATTCAAATACCACGCCTTTTAAATCAGCAAAGCTGACGTCTTTATCCACTAAAAAGCCTTCCACTTGATGGAACATCGGCGTGTGAGTCAAATCTGAATCACAGCGATAAACCCGGCCTGGTGCAATGACTTTAAGCGGTGGTTGTTCTGATTCCATCACTCGAATCTGTACTGGCGAGGTATGGGTTCTCAACACAGTATGCGGATCGAAATAGAAGGTATCGTGCATCGCCCGTGCTGGGTGATGTTCTGGAATATTGAGGGCGCCGAAATTGTGATAATCATCTTCAATTTCTGGGCCTTCGACCACGTCAAAACCAACGCTGGCAAAGATTTTAGCAATGCGGCGTAAGGTAATGGTGACCGGATGTAAACCTGATGTGGTTTGACCACGACCCGGCAAGGTAACGTCAACACATTCACTGGCTAGACGCGCTTGCAATTGTTCGGCTTCTAGGCTGATTTTGCGAGCGTCTAAGGCTTCTTGAAAGCTGTTTTTGACGGTGTTAATGACTTGACCAGCGGTACGGCGTTGCTCAGGCTCGAGTTTACCGAGCTCTTTCATTTGCTCAGTAAAGACACCTTTTTTGCCTAAGTAATTAACTCTAACCTGATCTAGCTGGTTTAGGTCTTTTGCATGTGCAAGCTCTTGTAATGCCTGCGTAAGAATTTCTTCGATACTAGCCGACACAACTCAGCTCACTTTATTTGGAATAGGAAGGATAAAACATGAAGGTTCTGTCGGTTTAACCGATCAGAAACTCCCCGCTTATTGCGAGGAGTCAATCGTTAAATAGGTCGGTTAAGCCGACCAAATAACAAGTCTTACGGTTTGCTTTGGTGAGCAATCGCAATTTTAGCGATTTCTGCAAACGCGTCGATGTCGCGTACTGCAAGGTCAGCCAAAACTTTACGGTCAATCTTAACATTGGCTTTGGTCAAACCATTAATCAAACGGCTGTATGAAATACCGCTCAAACGAGCAGCCGCATTGATACGGACAATCCAAAGTGCACGGAATACGCGTTTTTTGTTTTTACGGTCGCGATATGCATATTGACCGGCTTTGATAACTGCCTGTTTAGCTACACGGTAAACCCTACTACGGGCACCATAATAACCTTTGGCTAGTTTTAAAATCTTTTTGTGTCTTGCTCTTGCGGTGACGCCGCGTTTAACTCTAGGCATTTTCTACTCTCTTCAATGATGACAAATCAACTGTATGGCAACATACGCGCTACTAATGGCGCATCTGAAGGGTGCAGAATTGCTGTTTTACGCAACTGTCTTTTACGTTTTGTGGTTTTTTTAGTCAAGATATGACGTTTATGCGATTGTTTGCATTTAAAACCGCCACTGCCGATTTTCTTGAAACGTTTGCCGGCACCGCTGTGGCTTTTCATCTTTGGCATTTGTTTTCTCCAATAATTAAAAATAAGGTCCCTGAGAAAAAACCGATGAGGCAAAATGCTTGGCCCCATTGAGTTTTTGACATATCGCTATGTCGTTAAGCCTTGCAATCCTGAAAGGCTATGCTGTTTATAAAAACAGCAAAATTATTTTTTCTTTTTAGGCCCCATCACCATCACCATCTGGCGACCTTCGAGCTTAGGAAATTGTTCAACTGCTGCAACTTCTTCCAAATCTTTTTCGATTCGTTTCAATAAATCCATACC
>JBEGMT010000052.1:0-12690 GCA_041182925.1 Pseudomonadota bacterium
GCGATTCAATAAACCGCTTCATTTATCAATCAAAACAAGCAATTGCTTATTAATCTTAGACATGGTCTAAAAAAGTGTCTTACAACATCGTTTGGTTCAAGCGTGATTTACGCATTCATGATCACGCCCCTTTGCTAAATGCCAGCAACAAAGGACCGATACTGTGTCTGTACATTATCGACCCCAATTTATGGCAGGCAGCCGATACAGCAACCCAGCACTATCAATTTCTATGCGAAAGCTTGCTTGATCTTGATGCCGGATTGCGCAAACGCGGCGGATGTTTACGGATCGAAATCGGCGAAACAGTTCAGGTATTGGATCGGCTTTGGCATGAAGCGCCGTTTATGGGCTTGTATTCACATGAGGAAACCGGCAATTGGTTAAGTTTTCAACGCGATTTATCAGTACAGAATTGGTGTCGCTCCCATAGTTTGACTTGGCACGAATTCCCACAATTTGGGGTAGTAAGGCGACTTAGAAGTCGTGGATTATGGAAAGCGAATTGGGAAGCACAAATGACCGCACCTATCGTTGCAACTCCCACCCAATTTACTTGGCTTGCGGTACCGAATGGTTTGGTTTTACCAGAAGCAAAAACACTAAAACTGAGCCAGCTCGATCCGCCACAGCGACAAAAAGGCGGAAGACGTCAGGCAATTCAAACCTTGGGCGAGTTTTTATTTGCTCGTTGTGCTGCTTATCGTGGCGGGATTTCATCACCACTGAAAGCACCAACCGCCTGTTCTAGGCTTTCACCCTATTTATCTTTTGGTTGTTTGAGTTTGCGGGAAGTTATTCAAGCTACCCGCCGTCAGATTGACCATCTCTCGCATGACGAACTTCGCCGAATAGGGTTAACTGCTTTCATTAGTCGTTTGTATTGGCATTGCCATTTCATACAGAAGCTGGAAAGCCAACCCGAACTAGAATTTACTAACATGCATCGCGGCTACGACAATTTGCGGGAACACGATTGGAACCCTGCACATTTTCAGGCTTTAATAGCGGGACAGACAGGCTGGCCTTTGGTTGATGCTTGTGTCGCAATGATGAATCACACCGGTTGGCTGAATTTTCGGATGCGTGCCATGCTAGTTTCAGTTGCCAGTTATCCATTATGGCTGCATTGGCAACCGGTTGGTCATTGGTTAGCCCAGCAATTTTTAGATTATGAGCCTGGCATCCATTGGAGCCAAATGCAAATGCAGGCCGGCACTACCGGCATCAATACCACCCGCATCTATAACCCAATCAAACAAGCCCATGACCATGATCCGCAGGGGCGTTTCGTTCGCCAATGGCTGCCCGCTTTACGGCGAGTACCTAGCGAATGGCTATTTGAGCCATGGCGAATGCCAGAGAAACTACAGCAAAAATATGGGGTTAAGGTTGGAATCGATATTGCTGAACCACTGGTGGATCTGAACTTAGCGACCCGTATCGCTAAAGCACGCATTTATGAACTACGCAAGCGCCCTGAAGTTAAATCGGCTAAAGCGGCAATTGTTAAAAAACACGCCTCACGCAAACGCTTAAACTATGCCAGCAAACCCAAAACCACTTCAACTAGCTGGATACAAACCGAACTGGAGTTTTGATGCATAAAAAAGCGTTTCTACCATCCAAAATTTGTGCGGTCTGTAAGCGTCCCTTTGTTTGGCGTAAAAAATGGGCTAAGCAGTGGGATCAAGTTAAATACTGTTCCGAGCGCTGTCGGCGCCAACCAGAAAAGGATGCCGGATTATGACGACCCTACGCCTAATTTTAGGTGATCAGCTAAACCCATTACACAGTTGGTTTGCAAAAACCGACAGTCATGTGGTCTACACCTTAATGGAAATCCGTCAGGAAACTAACTATGTGTTACACCACGCCCAAAAAATCCTAGCGATTTTTGCTGGGATGCGCGATTTTGCCGAACAACTGACTGCACAAGGCCATCGTCTGCATTACTTTAAAATCGACGACCTAGATAACCAACAATCGTTACCGGCCAATCTGAATGCTTTGTTAGGGCGTTATCAAATAACGCATTTTGAATACCAATTGCCTGATGAATGGCGCTTAGATCAACAGTTACAAACCTATTGCCGATCTTTGCCAATCAGTCACCAAGCTTACGATACTGAACATTTTTATACTCAGCGTCATGAAGCTGCTCAACTATTCAGTTCACGGCCCCATTGGTTAATGGAAATGTTTTATCGACGTATGCGCCACCAACATGGGGTACTGCTAGAGCAAAACCAACAGCCATGTGGTGGACAATGGAATTTTGACCAGGACAATCGCAAAATCTGGCGCGGCACGCCCGTTGTTCCGCTTGACACGCGACCTAGTCATGATCATGCCAAGCTTTGGCAAGACCTGGTTACTGTCGGCATTCCTCATTTTGGTGATCCCGCTGCACAGGAATTCCGCTGGCCACTCAATCGTCATGAAGCGCTTCAGCAACTTGATGATTTTATTGTTCATGGACTACCTTATTTCGGTGACTTTCAAGATGCTATGACTCGCCAGAGCTGGCGACTGTTTCATTCACTGCTATCGTTTGCACTGAACTGTAAGATGCTCAATCCGCGCGAAGTAGTCGCAAAGGCAGAAACAGCTTGGCGAATCGGTCACGCTCCGCTAGCAGCTTGCGAAGGCTTTATTAGACAAATTTTAGGTTGGCGTGAATACGTTCGCGGTGTGTATTGGGCAAAAATGCCTGCTTACCTAGACCACAATTATTTCGATCACCAGCGAGCATTACCTGACTGGTTTTGGAATGGTGAAACCAAAATGAATTGTCTGGCAACAGCCATTGGCCAATCGCTAGAACACGCCTATGCCCATCATATTCAGCGACTGATGGTGATTGGCAACTTTGCCTTACTAGCAGGACTGTCACCAAATGCTTTACACCAATGGTATCTTGGCATTTATATCGATGCGTTTGAGTGGGTGGAATTACCCAATACACTTGGAATGAGTCAGTTTGCTGACGGCGGACTCTTAGCCACTAAACCCTATGTTTCCAGTGGCGCTTATATCCATCGAATGAGCGATTACTGTAAAACCTGCCGATATAACCAAAAAATTCGAATTGGTGAGAACGCTTGCCCTTTTAATGCCTTGTATTGGGATTTTTTCATCCGTCACCACAATAAGCTGAGCCGTAACCCACGTTTGGGCATGGTCTACCGAAATTTGGAGCGTTTCTCGACTAGCGAACGCAATGCGATAACTCAACAAGCTATCTTGATTTTGGAAAATATTGATGAATTATAAAAACCGATTCAAACTTAGTTTCTAGCCAAAGCCACTTGATAGCCAGATAGAAAATCGCAGTTTTGCAAAACCGCCGCCACATCAGAAATTAAGACGCTGTGATTATCAGTAGCAACCAGAATTAATCGCCATTCTTGGCAATCATTTTGGCTACTAATACTGGTAGTACCCTCAGCAATTTTATAACCAATCGATCTAACTAATTTAGATATATCAGCTTGCTTGGCTTGATAATCGGCTTTGAAATGCAACACCACTTCCAGCGTTTGCCGCGAAGGTAAAACCGATTCAACATAACCACCCCAAATCATGGTTGCCGAGACAATCACCGCCAACATAATCGCCGCAAAGTAAAACCCAGCGCCGCACATAATGCCAATTGCCGATGACGCCCAAATCGATGCCGCAGTGGTTAAGCCGCTGATATTACGGCCTTCTTTCATGATGACACCCGCACCCAAAAAGCCGACGCCGGTCACAATCCCCTGAATCACTCGGGTAACATCAGCGCTAGCCGAAAGCGCCAACATACCGCCAAACCAATATTGCGGATAACCAATAATCACCGTCACCGCTGCCGAGCCCATACAAACCATGCCATAAGTCCGCATTCCCGCCGCACGACCATGATACGAACGCTCGTAACCAACGATCATCCCTAGCAATAAGGCACCAACAATGTTGATTAGAATCATGGCGTTGGCCTGTAGATGCGGGATTGACCAATACGCTAGCCAATGATTAAAGGTGGTTAGTTCCATTGATTTTCCCAATTGGCATTGGATTAATGCTTACCAGTAAACCTTTCAATACCAAAGCCTCATCAACTATCAAACTCATCGGTAGATATTGCCCAATCAACTCAGCATCACCACCGGTGATGATTACTTGCTCAACTGGCTGAAAACGCTTAATCGCGGTTTCGATTAAGCCTATCGCAGCGCATAAAGTACCGCTATCTATCGCGTTGATGGTGTTATCTGCTAAGCCTAAAGCTTGAGTTTTCTGATTTAAATCTAGCGCGGCGGTATTTTGGGCGAGGTTTTTTTTCATTAACCACAACCCTGGGCTAATCAATCCACCACGATGCTGGCCGTGACTATCAATAAAATCAAGAGTAATCGCGGTGCCGCAGTCGATGATGCAACTATTAGCTGGATAATGGTGATGGGCGGCTAATAGCGCCAGCCACCGATCAACGCCAAGTTTTTCGGAATTTGGGTAGGCGTTGATGACTGAACCGATTTGCGCTGCGGATTGCGGAATAATGGTTTCAATCGCTGGCCATAAGCGATTGGCTAAGGTTTCAAGCGCGATGATTTGTTGAGCAGCGCCAACGCAGGCGATGGCGATTTTGCTCGGTCTGGGTAAGGTTTGCCATTGTTGCTCAAGACTTTGATAAGCATGGTCTTGGCGATAATCTAAGGCATGCGTTGAACTGATTTGCCCCGCTTGTTCGCTTGCCCATTTTAGGCGCGAGTTGCCTATATCAATTAATAAGTTCATGACGGTCTAAAACTGACTTCGCCTGAGGCGTAAGTTCGAATTTGACCTTGCGGATCAGCGAGCTGAATCAGGCCATTGTCGTCGATGCCTATGATGGTGCCATCAAAGCGATTTTCACCAATATATAAACTGGCGGCTTGGCCTTTTAAGCAATCATAACTACGCCATTCATCAACAAAATGACTTAAACCTTTGGCTTCAAATTCGGCAATCACTGGCAGCAGTTGATTGAGCAATAGAGCCAGTAAATGATTGCGGTGTTGATGAGCGTTTTCGCCCAAAACGCTGGCGATGTCGATCCAAGCTTGTTCGATGGTTTCAGCTTGTTGTGGCGATAGGTAAAAGTTTAAACCCAAGCCAATCACCGCATGACAAGGGCCACTGCTTTCCCCAGACACTTCGACCAAAATCCCAGCTAATTTACGTTGTTGGCAGTAAATATCATTCGGCCATTTCAAGCCTACCTCGTCAACCCCCAACTGTTTTAAAGCTCTGACTACAGCCACGCCTAACGCCAAGCTAAGACCAGCAATTGCAGCGGGGCCATTTTGGTAATGCCATAAAATCGACAAATACAGATTATGACCAAACGGCGAAACCCATTGCCGCCCTCGCCTGCCGCGGCCTGCCGTTTGATGTTCGGCAACGCAAACCGTGCCAGATGAAGCGCCTTGTCGGGCTTGTTCTAGCAGATGGCGGTTGGTGGAATCGATGACATCGTGGATTTCCAACTGTTGAATCAGCGTTTGCGTCAGCGGCGCTAACTGACTGATGACGGTTTGCTGATTGAGTAATTGCAGGGGGTGTTGCAGACGGTAGCCTTTGCCGGTGATAGCGATTAAATCAACACCTAAATCGGCCAAAGCTTGCAGTTGTTTCCAGATTGCCGAACGGCTGATGGCTAATTGTTTGGCTAATTCGGTGCCGGAGTGAAATTCACCGTCAGCGAGTATGTTTAACAGTTGTTTCAGAGTATCTGATAAAAGCATAGACTTAATCGGCAATCACAATCGCGTGTTGTTGCATAAAGGCATTGATTTGATCCCGCGCCAGCAATTGCACCGGCAAAATCAAATCGGCTTCGCTTAAACCGCGTTGCTGTAACGATTCGGTTTCGACATAGAGCTTATCAACATTGTATAAATCCAACACCTGAAACACAGCGGCGGTGTCTTTCAAACCGCTGACCCCGGCTTGCTGTTGGGTTTTTAATTGCAACAGGCCATCGTCAAGAAATAACAAGCTGACGTCTTGATCAAAGGCGGCGGCGGTTAAAATCATGTCGAGGTTCTCTTGGACATGATGACCGCTATGCGGCAAACGCTTGATGACAAATAACAGTTTTTTCATAACGCTTATCCAAAGACCAAACAACGATCAGCGGCAACCGTGGCTTCCAGCCATAAACCCAAGCCAGCAATCCGAAAGCCTTCGGCTAAATCATCATCGTGTTTGTGTTGACGTTTGGCCTCATCGCTGCATAACAAACCACGACGTTGCGCGGCAGAAATGCAAACGACTAAATCAATTTGATGTTGTTTGGCTAAGGCCGACCAGTTTTGACTGATTTGCAATTCATCATCGGGCGGAGTGGCGTAGCGCAAGGCGTGGTAAATACCATCTTTATAAAAGAACACTCGCAACACCTGATGCCCTGCTGCCAAAGCCGCTTGAATAAATCGATACGCATCGATACCGGCTTGGCTGGCATAGGGGGCGGCGTTAACCTGTACGGCATATTTCATGGGACAGTAATATAATTGGCTAATAATGGGCTGGCGGCATTTTAATACGGCCTAGCCGCTTTGTCGCAACCGCATCGGCCATTGAACCATTAATTTCTGTACTTGTCTTGCCTACATGAACTATAAATCCTTATCGCTTGCTATTGGTCTTTGCCTGTTTTCTGCGCCGCAACTGGCTTTAGACATCGATAAAATTCAGTTGCCTGACATGGGCGATTCGGCAGGCAGCTTAATTTCACCAGTTCAAGAGAAAGAACTGGGTGCGGCTTTTTTCCGTAATTTACATGCACAAGCGGCGATTAACCAAGACTTGGAAATTCAGCAATATATTCAAGCGATTGGCCAGCAACTAGCCGCGAATAGCGATACACCGACATCACCGTTTCATTTTTTTGTAGTGATGGACCCGAATATCAATGCTTTCGCTGGCCCCGGTGGTTACATTGGCGTGAATTCAGGATTGATTTTATTGACCGAAGCAGAAAGTGAATTAGCTTCGGTTATGGCTCATGAAATTGCCCACGTTACCCAACGCCATTTGTATCGCTTCATCGAAAAAGCCAGCAAGCTGTCAATTCCTACTGTGGCGGCAACCTTAGCGGCGGTTTTGATTGGTACTCAATCACCGAATATGGCGCAAGCGGCTTTAATGGCGGTGCAAGCCGGTAATCTGCAATTCCAGATCGATTTTACCCGTGAACACGAAAAAGAAGCTGATCGAGTGGGCATGCAAACCTTGTCATTAGCCAATTATGATCCACGCAGTATGCCGACCTTTTTTGAACGGTTGCAACAATCAACCCGCTTTTATGGCAAAGGGGTTCCAGAATTTTTACGAACTCACCCGATGTCGGAAAATCGGGTAGCCGATACCCGTGGTCGCGCCGAAGTCTATCCTTACCGACAATATCCCGATACTTTGGGCTACGCTTTAACCAAAGCCAAAATAGCCGTGTTAACCGAACCGGATAAACGGATAGCGGCTCAGCATTTCACTGCCTTAGAACAGCAAGGCACTACCGAACAACGTGCAGTAGCTCGCTATGCTTTGGGACTGATTCAGTTAGAAACGCTGCAATTCGATGCCGCTGCGGCAATTTTTCAACAATTAACCGACCAATACCCCCAACAATCACAATATCTAAGCGCTCTTGCCCGCACGTATTCAGAAAGTCGCAATTATGAAAAAGCCAACGCTTTATTTGCTAAAGCGGTGAACAGTTTTCCTAATAATGACGCAATCAAACTTGAATACACCCGCAGCTTGCTAAAAAGCAATCAAGCTGCACAGGCCAAACAAATGCTGCAAAGCTTGTCAGAAAACCAAAAAAATCAGCCCTTGTATTTTGAGTTACTTGCGCAAATTTTTGCTGAGCTCAAACAACCAGCCGAATCACATCGCTATACCGCCGAGTATTACTATGCAACCGGTCAAACCGAAGAAGCGATTATGCAAATTCGCCTCGGCAAACAAGAAAATGACCTCAGTTATCAGCTTCAGGCGATTCTTAACGAACGCTTAAATTTCTTTTTAAGTGAAGAAGCAGAGCGAAAATTAGAGCGCCGCTAGAAAATCAGAAAACCCTAATGTTTTGTAACAGTCTGTTTTTAAACACAGATAATTTCGAGGCAAAACTAATTACAAAAACGAGGCTTTTTTTAATAGACAGTGTTTTTATTTTTCACTAAACTCCGCGCCACCTTGAGGGAGTTAATTACTTCCGAGGATCGTTTTTAGGGGGAGGAAAGCGGCCTGTAATCAAGGCTTACAATAACAACAATAAGGTAACGCACCACTAATACTGTCTTTAGACAGGCGTCCAAATACAACAAAAATAAAAAAAGGACGGGCCCGCTTTATGCGGGCTTTTTATTGCCTGTTGTTTCGGTCAAATTGGCTAGCGAGTCAATTTGTCATATAATTCAATGTTCCGCACTTTAACTTGATTAGAATCTGACTCAGACAACTGAAGTGTCGGCAGCTATTTAGAATTAGTTCACCCCAAAATCAAAAGGCTTATCATGGCGCGCGTTACCGTTGAAGATTGTTTAGAAAATATTGAAAACCGTTTCAAACTGGTGTTATTAGCCAGCAAAAGAGTTCGTCAATTAGAAAAAGGCGCTGACGAATTTGTCCCACGCGGTAAAGATAAAGATACTGTGGTTGCATTACGCGAAATCGCAGCCGGTTTTGTTAACGAAGACAATATTGACCTTCTGCATAAAGCAGGCTACGTTTCTGAAACTCAACTAGACATCTAAAGCTATTGCATGTCAGAGATAGCCGGATCCCTCTCCATATCGGGCACAGATCTTCCTGAAGAGAAACTTCTCAAACAACTGTGCGCTATTTTGCACGGCTATCTCGACGAAAATCAGATTAATGGCGTTATTCGTGCTTATCACTTAAGCGCCGCCGCTCATAGCGGACAGTTTCGTAAAAGTGGCGAAGCTTATATTTGCCACCCAGTTTCAGTCGCGATTATCCTGGCCTCAATGCATATGGATGCTCATGGCATCATGGCTGCTATTTTGCATGATGTCATTGAAGACACCGCTATCAGCAAAGAACAATTAAGCGTCGAATTTGGGCCTGAAGTTGCTGATTTGGTTGATGGCGTCACCAAATTATCAAAAATCGACAGCCATACTCGGGCCCAAGCTCAAGCTGAAAATGTTCGCAAAATGTTTTTAGCCATGGCTAAAGACTTAAGGGTCATCATCGTCAAACTGGCTGATCGATTACACAATATGCAAACCATGGGCAGTATGCCCAGCGAAAAGAAACGCCGGATTGCCAAAGAAACTTTAGAAATCTACGCCCCGATTGCCAATCGCCTTGGCATGAACGAAGTGCGGCATCAACTAGAAGCGCTCGGTTTTAAAGCCTTATATCCACATCGCTATGCTGCAATTAGCAATGCGGTGAAAAAATCACGAGGCAATCGCAAAGAAATCGTCGATATGATCCAAAGTGCTATTCAAAACCGTGTAACTGAAATGGGTATGGATTGCACTTTAGCTGGCAGAGAAAAAAACATCGCCAGCATTTATCACAAAATGGTGACCAAAAAAATTTCCTTTAGCGATGTCTTCGATGTTTATGCCTTCCGTATTTATTGCCAAAACGTCGATGACTGCTACCGTGCTTTAGGTTGCGTACACAATTTATTTAAGCCAATTCCTGGTCGTTTTAAAGATTACATTGCCTTACCAAAAGCCAACGGTTATCAATCTTTACACACCATCTTGATTGGTCCGTATGGAGTGCCGATTGAAATTCAAATCCGCACCCAAGAAATGCACCGGATTTCTGAAAACGGGATTGCCGCCCACTGGTTATACAAATCTGATAAAGATAAAAGCGAAACTATCCGCGCCCGCGCTAATGAATGGCTAAGAGATTTATTGGAAATCCAAAAATCCGCTGGCGACTCGCTGGAGTTTATCGACAATCTGAAGGTCGATCTTTTCCCGCAAGAAGTGTTTGTCTTTACCCCTAAAGGCAAAATCATCAAACTGCCGCGCGGCGCCACGATCGTCGATTTTGCCTACATGGTGCATACCGATGTGGGTAACGCTTGCATATCGGCGCGAATTGACAAAAAACTGGTTCCACTGCAAACCAAGCTTGAAAATGGCATGACTATTGAAGTGATTACCGCAGCTTGGGCTAGACCTAACCCTTTATGGCTAAATTACATCACTACCGCCAAAGCCCGTAGCTGTATTCGCGCCTATCTGAAAAACTTCAAACAACAAGAAGCAATTAGCCTAGGCCGCCGCTTGCTGGAAAAAGAACTGCAAAGCATCAATATTGAACTCGACCAAATCGAGAATCAACGCATTCTGCAAGTGCTACAAATTTTAAAAAAGCCCTCACTGAACGAATTGCTGGAAGACATTGGCCTTGGCAACAAAATGCCGTTTCTAGTTGCCAAACACATCGCCCAAACCGATACCAATGGCGGCGTCAAACTCGACGACCACCCGCCCAAAGCGAATACCCCATTAGTAATTAAAGGCACTGAAGGTATCGTCGTCAGCCTAGCTAAATGCTGCCGCCCGATTCCTGGTGACCCGATTATCGGCTTCTTCAACCCCGGCAAAGGCATCGTTGTTCATCATCACGCATGCCGCAACAGTAGTGAAGTGCGTAAAAAACAAACCAGCTGGCTGGATGTCGAATGGTGCTCAGAAGTAATTGGTGAATTCTCATCTGAAATTCGCATCGAGCTACTCAATCAACGTGGTTCATTAGCCACCATCGCCTCGACCATTTCCAGCATGGACTCTAATATCGAAAACATTACCGTCGTCAGCCAAGACGACCGTGTTTCGGTGGATTTACTGACATTAGCGGTGCGTGACCGAGTGCACTTGGCCAACATTATTCGTAAACTGAAAAAACTTTCGATTGTTTTAAAAATTACTCGTTTAAAGGCATAACATGAGCAAACAAATTATCTCTACCCCACTGGCTCCAGCAGCAATTGGCACTTATTCACAAGCAGTTAAAGTCGATAACACTGTCTATTTATCCGGCCAAATCGCCCTCGACCCAGAAACAATGCAAGTGGTTGAAGGTGACATCAGCGTACAAATCCGCCGAGTATTTGACAATTTAAAAGCGGTTGCCGAAGCCGCTGGCGGTGATTTTTCTGACATCGTTAAGCTCAACGTGTTTTTAACTGACTTAAGCAACTTCCCTATCGTTAACGAAATCATGGCCGAATACTTCCAACAACCTTACCCAGCCCGCGCTGCGGTTGGCGTTGCAGCCTTGCCGCGTGCAGTGGGTGTCGAAATGGACGCTGTGATGATTTTGACAAAATAAACCGCTAAACCATGAGCGTCAGCGAACCGCTGCAATTCCCTGTTACCCATTTATCAGGCATCGGTTCGCAATCCGCCAGTCGCCTAGAAAAACTAGGCATTCATACCCTACAAGATTTACTGTTCCACCTTCCGCTTCGCTACCAAGATCGCAGTCGCATCACCCCAATCAGCCAATTAGTGGTTGGCAGTTCGGCCTTAGTCTGTGGCAAAGTTGAATTTATCGACAGCATCCAACGCGGTCGGGCCAGCGTGATTTGCCGAATTGCTGATGACAGCGGCAGTTTATCGCTACGGTTTTTCCACTTTTCCGTGCAACAAGCGCAAAGCTTAAAACCCGGCACCTTAGTCGGTTGTTATGGCGAAATTCGCTATGGCTACGCTGGATTGGAAATGGCGCATCCCGACTACAAACTGATCCAATCCGCCGAACAACTCACCGAAGCCAACCTCACCCCGATTTACCCGTTAACCGAAGGCCTGCCGCAAACCACTATACGTAAAGCCATCAAACAAGCCTTGAACTTATGCTTGGATAAAGCCAAAGTCACCGACTGGCTACCGGTCAACTTACTAGAAAAACATCGCTATCCGTCGCTAAACCAAGCCCTCAGCACCCTACACAACCCACCCGCGCATTTATCCGTCGACAATTTCAGCTCAGGCAATTTACCGGCCTTAAAACGCTTAGCCTTTGAAGAATTACTAGCCCACCATTTAGCTTTATTACAAGGCAAACGGCATTACAAAGTTTGGCAAGCGCCAGCGTTTAAGCTAAACCCAGCCATCAAACAACAATTTATCGAAAACCTGCCGTTCCAACTCACCAACGCCCAACAGCGGGTTCTGAATGAAATCGAAGCCGACTGTGCCCAAGCCCAACCGATGTTGCGGCTGGTACAAGGCGATGTTGGCTCAGGTAAAACCGTGGTCGCAGCGATTACCGCCTTAACCGCCATCGACAACGGCTTTCAAGTCGCGGTAATGGCACCGACCGAATTATTAGCCGAACAACATTTTCGCAACTTCAGTGCTTGGTTTGCCGACAGCACCATCAAAGTCGCCTTTCTCAGCGGCCAAATCAAAGGCAAAACCCGCCAAGCCACCTTAGAAAGCCTAGCCGATGGCAGCGCTGGCATCGTGATTGGCACCCACGCCCTGTTTCAAGACAGCGTGCAATTTGAAAATCTCGGCTTGATTATCATTGATGAACAACACCGCTTCGGCGTCCATCAACGTCAAGCCCTACGCGAAAAAGGCCAACTCAACGGCTTACGCCCGCACCAATTAATCATGACCGCCACACCGATTCCTCGCACTTTAGCGA
>JBEGMT010000053.1:0-8121 GCA_041182925.1 Pseudomonadota bacterium
GACTTGTTTTGAATGGTGTTATCAAGGCCGCTAACGGTGATATTAATCTGCATGGTGCCTCAAGTGTCGCAAGCGCGGCGGGTGTGTTTCTAGGAGGCACGACCATGGAGGCTAATGACGGCAGTATTAACATAACAGGGAACAGCACCAGTAGCGACGCTAACGCTACAGGGGTTTCAGTGACCGGCAATACGAGTTATTCAAGCAAAAACTCAACCAATATCAAAGGCACTGCCGCCAAAGGCAGTGGGGCTTATATCGCAATAGCAAGCCCTAATACTCAAACCTTGAAGGTTATCGGTGGTGATTTATCTATTAAAGGTGATGGCGATGCGCTTGGAGTAGGTATTAGCCGAACTGCTGTCACGGTGGATAAAGGCCGTTTGTCAATTCAAGGCAATAGCACTTCACAGTCAACCAATTATGGCGTTTCTTTAGATAACGCCTCCAGTCTCACTGTTAATGCAGGGCCAGATTTGACAGGTGGTAATGCCGTGTCGATTACCGGCAATAATACCGCCCTAGGTAAAGAAGGTGCCGCGCAGGGTGTGTTACTTTCTGGCAGTATTACTAACAATAGTCTGGGTGGCGCAACAGCGATAACGTCAGAAAATAGTGGTATTTATTTAGATACCACCGCTAACATGACCAATGCGTCTAAAGCTGGGGCGATCACGGTAAAAGCGGGTAATGGCACGACAACGGGCAAGGCAAGAATACAAGCGGCTAACGTCGCTGTGGGTGGCGTAGCCCAAATTACCCAGCATGCGAATGCGAATGTCATCATGTCAACCGATGGCTTGGGTAACTTGGTTCCTGCCAAAATTGTCAATAATGGCACCGGTAACGTTTATTTAGTGGCGGGTGGCCAGTTTTCACAAGGTACAGGGCTTGCAGCCAATACAGCAGCTGTAGATGCGGGTGGTCAGGTCAGAACTGCAACTAATAATACTATTACCAATAATCAGACTAATGTCGCCAATGGGCAAGGTATGTTGTATGTCTATACAGGTGGTGTTGCAACGACGGGGGCTTTATCGAACCTCAATGCTGGTTTTAACAATTTGTTTTATAACGGCACAAGCAATGCGATCAATACTGGCTTTAGTCGCGATTACGGTACGAATAACACCCTTAGCGCAGGTAGTGGACAGACTGTATCGGCAACGCAAGTTTTGTTCCGTGATAGCACAAAACCCGCGTTTACCAATGTATCGCTGACAAAAGCGGATTTGGTTAAAGAATACAATGGGCTGGGTACAAACAATAGTGATTTTAAGGCAGCGTTAAAAGCTGTTGCAGGTAATGCAGGTAATGCAACAGTCGTTAGTGGCAATCAAACTTTTGCTCTGGCTAAATCAGACATTATTGACGCGCTGGCACTTGATAGTACCAGCAGCGCTTATAAAAACGTTTACCGCGATCCAAACAACTACAATACGATTTTAAGTTATGGTTTAGGTGTTGATAAAACCGGGGTTTCTGCCTTGAATGTTGATGCTGGCACATTGAATCCGGGGTCGTCTACTTTAAAAATTACCCCTAAAGCAATTACTGTTTCTGGCATCAAAGCGATTGATAAAGTTTATGACGCTAACACCAGTGCAACCGTGAATACCGCAAACGCTGCGGGCTGGATTGTTGGTGATACTGTGACGGTGAGTGCGACAGGTACGTTTGGCAGCAAGAACGTTGGCACCAATAAGACAGTGACCTTGAGTGGAGCGCAGTATGGCGGTGCTGATGCGGGGAACTACAGCTTCACTGACCAAGCTACCACAACAGCAAACATCACACAGAAAGCAATTACTGTTTCTGGCATCACAGCGGGTGATAAGGTTTATGACGCTAACACCAGTGCAATCGTGAATACCGCAAACGCTGCGGGCTGGATTGTTGGTGATACTGTGACGGTGAGTGCGACAGGTACGTTCTCAGACAAGAATGCGGGCAATGGTAAAACGGTGACTTTGAGCAACACCCAGTATGGCGGTGCGGATGCGGGTAACTATCGCTTTACCGACCAAGCCACCACGATGGCAAACATCAGTAAGAACAAGACCGCGAACGTGGAATTGACAGCGAAGAGTGGTAGCAAAACCTATAACGGCACTAACCAGTCGATAACCGGATTGGCCAGCGCTAGCGGTTTGGTGGGTGAAGATACGGTGGATAACATCGGGGTAACTGCATCAACTTCAGGCAAGAATGTTGGCACTTACAGAAACACGGAGTTTGGCAATCTGACGACATTGGAAAACAATTATCAGAACATCACTAAAAACAACGGTACTTTGGTAATTGCAGAGAATACGACATCTAAAAATGCTAACTCTACTACTGATCCGCTTTTGAATCCTGTACCCGTTAATCCAAACTATAAGTCACCTGATAAGGCGACACAGACAGAGAATTTGGTAACGACTGAACATAGTAATGATCAAATTCAAAAACAGTGTTCTTTAGATTTTGCCAAAGAATGTAAGGTGCAACCAACGACCGTGCAAAATAATGGCCCAAGATATACAACATTTTATTAAAATTTACATTTTAAGATTTAATTTAGGATTTAAGACTTATGTTTAAGCGACACAAACTAAATCTGGCGGTGCTATTAGCGGTAACAGGTTGTTATCCGGCTTTTGCTCAAGACCCGGGTGCGGTTTTGAAAAATATTCAACAAAATCAACTGGGTCAGCAAGTTGAGCCAGCAGCTCAAGAAGAGCAACCTGAAGTTGATAACACCGTAGTGATTAATTTGTTGAAAGCGACTGAAATCAATAGTCCGTTGCTTAATGATGATTTGGCTGAGTATTGGGAAGGTGAGTTGGGGCATTCGGTGAGTGCTACTCAATTGAGTAAGTTCAAGGCCTGGGCTTGGGAGCGGTTCCGCCGTCATGGTTATTTGGCGTTTGTGACTACCGAGCAACGTGAAGTTGAGGGTGGGGTGACTTTAGTGATTAATGTCACCACGCCAACTATCAATAAACTGAATTTTGCTTTTTCGACACAGCGCTTAGACGAAGACAAGCATGATGATATTAAAGCTATGTATGTCGATAGCTTCAAGCCTGGCGATGCGGTTGATATTCTGGCTTTAGAAAACCGGATTCAAAATGCGAATTTTTATCTGCCGATAGAGATGGATGCCAATGTTAAGCAAACGACACCTGATGTTGTGGATGTCACTTTAAATGTACGTGATGTCCCTGAAGCTTCGGTGGGGCGCTTTTTAGGTGCTACTGTCCAAGCGAATACCTTTGGTTTAGAGCAGTACGGTCGTTTTCAGGCTACTGGTATGGCTGCTTTTGAAGGTTTTACCCCTTTTTCAGAATTTAAGTTTTCTGGGCAACAGTCTGAAGGCGTGTCTTATGGCCGCGGTGAATATCAATTGCCGTTGGCATTTTTGAAAGGCCAAGCCTACGTCTATGGCAGTTATTCTGATTTTAGCAGTGTTAAAAACATTAAATCGGCTACCCAAGGTAATTCGGCGGAATACGGAACTGGTATTTCCCATTTACTAGGCACTAATCGTTACGCGGCGTTTAAGTCACATCTCGATTTTTCTGCCAGACATACGGTCAATGAGTTTAAATCTAGTCGTGTATTACTCAACGATTTGAATTCCTATCAGGGGCGATTAAGTTTTACTGCTGATAATGGCAAGCTTGATACCGATCAATTTAATGCGGGCATTACGTTTGTTGGCGGTCACTACAGCTCGGAAGATGGCTTAGGTGAGAACGGTGATTACGGAAAACTGGAGATAAACGGGCAATTCACCAAAAGTCTATGGACTGAATATGATGTTTTGCTGTCGTCACGTTTTCGCGGACAGCTGTCTACGACCAATTTGAATAGCTATGACATGATTTCAATTGGTGGTACCAACGGCGTCAGAGCTTATACCACGATTGATGGTTTAGCCGATCAGGGTGGTGTGGTGTCGGTAGATTTATACAAACGATTTGCCAATCAACAGTACGCTGGGATTTTTTATGATGCTGGTGTAGTAAAGCCTGCTAAAAACGGCCCATCTAATCAAAATGGTCAATATGTACTTCAGGGCGTAGGCGCGCAATACGGTGGCAGTTATCATAAGGTTGGTTATAACTTTTATGTTGCCAAGGCAACAGGGTCTTATGAAAACTACTTTGAAGGCAATATGGAATCAGTGCCGGGCAACTGGCGAGTAAACGGTTCCTTGTCGTATTCATTTTAATATTCAGTTTTCAGATGTTTTCGGGTTACCTCGCTAACCCGCCCCGCCTACTTTTACCAGCTGCAATATTTTTAATCGGATAGAGTAGGCACCGCCCATCAAATCCTTTTAGACACCAAGGACTATTTGTGAAAAACAGATTCACCCTCTTTTTTCATAATTGATGGGCGGTGCCTAGTCTGTCTGTTTTGCCGCGTAAATTGGTTTTTAATTGTCATAGTCAATTATGCTTTGTTATTATTCAGTGAAATTACCTTAACCAGATTTAATTATCATCCCCATGCAATTTAACTTTTCCTGCAAATTAGCTGTTTTTGGACTGGGTTCCAAACGGTTTTTGCTGACGGTTGCTTTGCCATTTCTTTTTTTATTAGCCTTTTTAAATCAACAAGTTAGTGGCTTTGATGGCATCGGTTGGGTAAACGGCTTTAGTCATCCTTTAATGGGCTGGGATCATTTAGTCACCATGCTCGCGGTTGGAATTTGGGCAGCACAGTTACGCGGTCATGCAATTTGGCAATTGCCTTTAGCGTTTGTGGCGGTGATGAGTTTAGGGGGGATAGCTGGCGCTTCGGGTTTGGATATTCCGAGTGTCGAAGGTATTATTCTGCTGTCTTGCGCGGTGTTTAGCGTTTTGATTACTCGCAGAGTACGCTTTAGTAGCAAAATCAATGTGCTGATCGTCGCATTCTTCGCTTTCTTTCACGGCTTCGCCCACGGGCAGGAAATTTCCACTTCAGCCAGTCTGATTTCTTACACGCTCGGCTTTATGCTGGCGACCTTGTTGTTGCATGGTGCTGGGATTTTGGTTGCCAAGTTAGTGGTATTGGCAGTTTCCGGTTTGTTGGGCATGGTGTTATCTGGAGCGGCATTGGCTGAATCTGCGGAGTTAATATTCGACAAGCATGAAAAACAGGTGAGGGCTGTTGAGGTTAATTTAAACCAATACGCCAGCATTAACGATTCAATTCAGGCTTTAAATCCGACTGCTTTAGCTGCACTAATACCCCTTCAGTCCAATTACTGGCTTTTATCGAGTCCGCCAGACGACGATGTTTTGAATCATAGTTTTGTGCAATGGTTTTTATCAGCCGATGACCGAGATACCAAAGTCGGTATTTTCAGACACTATTTTCCCGATATTAATTACACACCAGGACGGGCTTTTTTAAGCAGTGGCGTAGGGCTTACTTCGCCGCCAGTTCGTGTTTTTATAGATACAAAATTCGTTTATCCCTTCGCTAGTTTTGCCATTGAAAATCCTGTTTTTCAATCGGCCTTTGCCAACACCGCTGTTGGCAATTTTGATAGCCACTCATTGAATTTCCTGATTGCAGATGATGCCAAGCATCGTCTTAGTCTCGCTTGTGCTTTAAATCCCAGTTTCTTTGTGCCTACGAGCTTAATTCTGCTTGTTCGCCCATCAATTCAAAGCGCCGATTTCGGCAATCCATCGTTTTTGAAATTTAACCTATCAATGCTTAGTTGAGGAACAGCAATGAATATCAATAACTATAAAATCAAACCAACCCAGTTAGCGCTTAGTATCAGCTTTATTTTAGGCTTAAGCAGTTTCGAACTGGTTGCTGCACCAGATCAAGTACAAATAGATTCAAGCTCGGAAATGCTGCTTGAACAGCCAGAAAAAGCTGAGAAAAAAGCCAAGAAAGCCAAAAAAGATAAAGCCGAAGAACTTGAAACAATTCAAGTCGAAGAAGATGGTCGTGGTAAGAATTTAATCGGTATGACTGCTTCTGCGTCACAGGGCGAAGTCAGCCAAAAGCAATTTGAATACCGCCCGTTATCGCGCAACGGTGAATTAGTTGAAGTTATCCCTGGTGCAGTGGCTACCCAACACAGCGGGTCGGGTAAAGCCAATCAATATTTCTTACGCGGTTTTAATCTCGATCACGGTACCGACTTTACTACCTATGTCGATGGCATCCCAATGAACATGACCACTCATGCTCATGGTCAAGGTTATATGGACATCAACAGCATCATTCCTGAATTAGTCGATAAAGTCGAATATGGCAAAGGCCCTTATTATGCCGAAGTAGGCGACTTTTCAGCGGCGGGTTACGCGAAAATGTCTAGTGTGAAAAAACTCGACGAAGGGATTTTGAAATTTACTGCTGGATCGTTTGATTACTATCGAACTTTGGCTGCCAATTCACAGAAGGTCGGTGAGGGGGATTTGCTGTATGCGGGGGAGTTCAACTTGTACAACGGTGTTTGGGAAGTACCTGAAGATTCAAAAAAATTCAATGGCATCCTCCGCTATACCTTAGATAAAGGTAATTGGGGGATGTCGGTTAACGGTAAAGCCTATACCAACAGCTGGACAGCGACTAATCAGATTCCTCAAGCGTCTATCGATAGTGGTGAGCTTGGCTTGTATGGCAGTATGGATCCTACCGATGGCGGTAAAAGTAATCGTTACAGTATGTCGGCTGATTTTTGGAACCAAGGTGGTAACTGGAAAAACACGGCCAATATTTACACGCTGTATACCGATTTGAACTTATATTCTAATTTCAGCGGTTTTACTCGCGGTCCAGGCGGTGATCAGATTCTACAAACTGAGCGCCGAGTCCAAACTGGCGGTCAAGTTGAGCATACTCGCTATAACAAATTGTTCGGCTTTGAAATGGATAACAGTGTGGGCTTGCAATTCCGTAATGATCAAATTATGGATTTAGGTCTTTACGAAACAGAAGCAAGACAAATTGTGAATACCGTCGGCAAACATAATGTCGGAGTAACGACTGTTGGTACTTATTTTAAAAACACCACCCATTGGCATGACAAAGTTCGGACTATTGCCGGTTTGCGGGGTGATTTTATTAATAACGAAGTGACTGCTTTAACCAGTCATGATGCCAGTATAAATGCAGCTAACTCAGGCAGTCGTGGTAAAGCGATGATTAGCCCAAAATTAGGTTTAGTCGTTGGTCCTTGGTATGACACCGAATATTTTGCCAATATTGGTTATGGCTACCATTCTAACGATGCCCGTGGCACAACCCTGCAAGTCAATCCTACCGATGGCAGTGCGTTGGATAGCGCTGGTACACGGATTAGACCAGCGGCTTGGTCACGCGGTGGTGAAGTGGGGGTTCGTAGCAACTTTATCCCTGGTTTAAACAGTACTTTTGCACTTTGGTGGTTACAGTCTAGCGAAGAATTAGTGTTTGTGGGTGATGAAGGAACAACTGATATTACTGGTAAATCACATCGTTACGGCATTGAATTAACCAACTATTACAAACCGACTGACTGGTTAACTTTAGATGCCGACTATGCGTTAACGACTGCTCGTTATGCATCGACTCCCCTTAATGAAACCGATAATTTTGTACCTAACGCAGTGGGGCGAGTCGTTAGTACCGGTGCGACAGTGGTTGCGCCTAATGGTATGTTCGGTACAGTGCGTTTCCGTCACTTTGGTGCAGTGCCATTAGATCCATCAGGTTCTATTTGGGCGGGTGATACCAATATCGTCAATTTAGGTGCTGGTTACAAGCATAAGCAGTACAAGTTTGAAATCGATATTTTCAATATCTTAGGCTCACAAAGTAATGATATTGCCTACGCCTACGCTTATAAATACGGCAACCTTGATACTCAAGGGCAAGATGGCTTAATGAAACACCCCGTCGAACCTCGCATGGTTCGTGGCACTATCACCGTCAATTTTTAAGGTATAGATTTATGAAAAACCTTAATTGGCGATTATTGTTGGTTGTAATGATGCTGCAAAGTGGTTGGGCTTTGGCCCATCCACCGGGCTTAAGCTCGTTGGATGCCTTTATTCAAACTAACCAGATTCAGATTAAAACTACCTTTGCAGTTCAGGACATTGAAGCTTTTACACCGATGGACACTGATTTAGATGC